>JAFGEX010000245.1 GCA_016931355.1 bacterium | reverse complement strand
GGTGGGGGACATCCCCTCTCCGGAGGTTCTCTCAAGCCAGAAACAATGGGTCTGGTTCATGCCCTGGTTCAGCCACATGTACAGGCCCGGCCCGGGCGAGAGGGTTCTGGAAACATACAAGCTGCCTCAGGTTCTGACAAAAGATGAAATCGCCGTGGGTCAGGACGGCCGTTACCGGGTCCAGTCGAAATAACGGTCCCTTTTTATTAAGGATGAATCCGACTGCGAGCGCATACAAACACATTTTTCCCTAGAGATCGAAGATTCCCCGGCAGCTTGCTGCCGGGGAGCTTCAATCCGTGAAAAGCTTGCGGGAAAAGGTCCGATGCGCTCGCCGGAGCCTTTGATTTTCAACCCCTGAGCCGGCTTGCACAGAGAGATCCCAAAGGCAACGTCTTTTATCCATAACCTGGAGAAAAACCATGCCTATCAAAACGCTGATCCTCCCGGTGATTTTTACATTTGCGTCCCTCTCAGCCGGAACAGACAGCCGCTCCGTGTACAGACAGAAGATACACGATCCGGAAGCGGTCTATTTCACGCCGGACCGGTTCGCCGTCACGGCCGACGGCAAAACAGACGTTTCCGCGGATCTGCAGAAGGCGATCAACACACTCAAGTCTGAAAAAAACTTCGGCATTGTGTTCATCCCGGAAGGAACCTACAGGATTTCGAGGACGATTTACGTGCCCAAGGCCATACGCCTGATCGGCTATGGGAAGAAGCGCCCGCTGATCATCCTGGGGGAAAATTCACCCGGATACCAGGAACCGGTTTCTTCGGACAAGGGCGGGGCGAATTACATGTTCTGGTTCACGGACCGCGTGGTCGGGGAGGGCCGCGAGCCGCGCGATGCGGGGGCCGGCACCTTCTACAGCGCCATTTCCAACATTGACCTGAAGATCGGGGACGGGAATCCGCACGCGATCGCGCTGCGGACGCATTTCGCGCAGCACAGCTTTGTCGAGAACGTGGTTATCCATGCCGGCCAGGGAAAGGCCGGGCTGTACGACGTGGGCAATGAAATGGACAATGTCGCGTTTTTTGGCGGCGATTACGGCATCATCACGACCAAGACATCGCCCGGCTGGCAGATGATGATGGTGGATGTCTCTTTCGAGGGACAGCGCAAGGCGGCCATCCTGTCGCAGGAGGTGGGTTTCACCTTCGTCCGCCTCCAGGCGAAGAACGTGCCCACCGTGATCGAGATCCGGGAAAATTACAGCGACCGGATCTTCATGGAGGACAGCCGTTTCGAAAACATCGGCGGTCCGGCCCTGATCGTCAGCAATGAAGGAAACTACACGAACCAGATCAGCCTTCGCAATGTCGATTGCCGCAATGTGCCGGTGCTCGTTCATTACCGCCGCAGCGGCGCGCAAACAGTCGGGAAAGGCAATATCTACAAGGTCAGAAATTATACCCACGGCGTGCACATGGACCGCATGGATGCGGATCCGGCCGTGGATACCCGCGCAGACATTCAGCCCCTCGAATCCTTTTCCACTCCGGCGGCGCGCGAAATTCCGGACATCCCGGATGTGAAGGACTGGATCAATGTCCGCGATCTGGGCGCAAAAGGGGACGGATCCAGCGATGATACGAAAATTCTGCGGGATGCCATTGAGAGGTATCCCAACCTCTATCTGCCCCAGGGCTGGTACGTGGTTTCGGAAACCCTCACGCTCAAGCCCAACACCTGCCTCATCGGCCTTCATCCCATTGCCACGCAGATCATGCTGCTGGAGAGCACGCCGGCCTTCAGCGGATTCGGCCCGCCCAGGCCGCTGCTCGAGGTCCCAAAGGGCGGCCGGAACATCGTGACCGGGATCGGCCTGAACACGGGCGGCTACAACTACCGGGCCGTTGCCTGCAAGTGGATGGCAGGCGCGGAATCCTATATGAACGACGTCAAGTTCGTCGGAGGCCACGGCTCCATGGATCGGGGGCCCCAGAAGCCCAGGCAATGGGGATCCGGGAACCGCGTCAGCACGCCTTCCGAGCCGGTCACTGTGCAGGGTGTGGACAGGGCCTGGGACAACCAGTACTGGAGCCTCTGGATCACGAACGGCGGAGGAGGCGTGTTCAAGGACATCTGGACCGCCAGCAGCTACGCCGCGTCCGGCATCTATGTGAACCAAACCGCCACGCCGGGACGCATCTATGCCATGTCCATCGAACATCACGTGCGCAACGAGGCCAGGTTCAACGGCGTGTCGAACTGGAAGGTTTACGCGTTTCAGCTCGAGGAGGAGAGCCGGGAAGGCCTCTGGTGCCAGCCGGTGGAACTGCAGAACTGCAGCGACATGGTTTTCGCCAATCTCTACCTGTTCCGGGTCATCCGGTTTATGACGCCTTATCCCTATTCGCTGCGGACCTGGAACTGCAAAGCCATCGAGTTCCTCAATGTGCACAATTACGCGCAGATCAAGTTCACGACGGACCTCCCCTTCTATGACATCAACACGGGCATCGACGTCAGGCCCTGGGAATTCACCCGCCTCTTCATCACCGGAAACGAGGCGCGCGGGATTCCGCTGTCCCGTGAGGCCGGGAAAGTTGAGAGGCTGGCCACAGGATTTGAGTTTGCCGAGGGGATCACGGCGGACTCGAAGGGGAATGTCTATTTCTGCGAGCAACGCATGAGGCGCATCTACAAATGGGATGCGGAAAAAGAACATCTGGACCTGATTGCGGATTTTCCCTGGGAGCCGCTGTCCCTGGCGTTCGACACGCAGGACAACCTGATCGTCATTTTCAAGTATAATCCGCAGCCCGGGTACAAGGTCCGGGGCGAGCAGGAATCCGTACCTGTTCTGCCCGATGCATCCGGCACGTCCTTTAGCGGCTGGGGCAATTCCGGGTTCGCCACCTGGGTCTATGCGATCGATCCGGAAAATCCCGAAGAGACACTCTCCCTGCTGCCCAAGGCGGCCATGGGCTCCGTCCGGAACGTGGCCAGGGCGCTTTATCCGGCAAACCGCTGGCGGGACTCCCATGATTTCAACGCCGTGTCCGTGCGCGTGCCGGACAGCTGCTTCGTGGCCCCGGACGGCGTGACGATCATCCCCGAATGCTACGATCTGGCCCGTTCCTCGTCCGTGGCGGAGGCCGTTCCGGGGAAGCCTTTTTATGCATCGGACGAATACGACAAAAGACTGGTGAAAATGGATGTGGATTCCGCGGGGCGGTTGTCCAATCTGGTCTATTTCATCGAGCAGGCCGAATTCAGCTCTGCTGTGGATGAAACCGGCAACCTCTATATTGCGGACGGTCATATCTACAAATACTCTCCGGACGGAAAGGCGCTGGGCATGATCCGCGTGCCGGAGCGTCCGTCCACCATCCGTTTCGGCGGCAGGGACGGGAAGACGCTGTTCATCACGGCCAGGTCCTCGCTGTACAGGGTGCGGATGCAGGAGTGAACGGCCGGATGGCACGCTGAATGCCGGAAAAAGGTTCTGGAAGAAGGTAACCTGCTTCCGGAAGGTTACCTTCTTCTTTTGCTGCGCGCGGATTGAAGCTCCCCGGCATTTAGCTGCCGGGGGATCTTCGATCTGGAGGAAAAATACATTACTATTCTCCCGCTTACTCCGGTTCAGAGCCAGGGGCACGCCCCGGGGTAAGCCTGAGGGGAATGCGCTCGCTTTCAGATTCAATCTCTGAACATATCAGAAAAGGTCCTATGACAGTCAAACGAAAAAACAACATCCGGAACATCGCCATCATCGCCCATGTCGATCACGGCAAGACCACGCTGGTGGACGGCATGCTGAAACAGAGCGGGAGTTTCCGCTCCAACCAGGTCGTGGAGGAGCGTGTGATGGACTCCCTGGACCTGGAGCGGGAGCGCGGCATCACCATCATGGCCAAGAACACGGCCATCCGGTATCAGAACGTGAAGATCAACATTGTGGATACGCCCGGGCACGCGGATTTCGGGGGCGAGGTTGAGCGCAGCCTCAACATGGTGGACGGCGCCCTGCTTCTGGTGGATGCAAGCGAAGGCCCGCTTCCCCAGACCCGGTTTGTGGTCAAAAAGGCCCTTGCCAGACATTTGCCCGTCATCCTGGTGATCAACAAGATCGACCGGAACGACGCCCGCATCGGTGAAGTGGTCAGCGAGGTCTATGACCTGTTCATCGACCTGGACGCGAACGACGAGCATATCGAATTCCCCATCCTGTACACCAATGCCAAAACGGGTGTGGCACACGAAAAACCGGGAGACGACTCGAAGAACCTGCGGCCTCTTTTCGAAGCCATTCTCCACCGCATCCCGGGCCCGAAGGCGGATGATCAGGCAGTCCCGCAGCTGCTGGTCACCAATCTCGATTACGATCCCTATGTCGGACAGATCGCCATCGGCAGGCTGATGAACGGCACGCTCGTCATGAGCCGGCAGTATGCGCTTTGCGAGGAGAGCGGCGCAGTCCGTCCGGTCAAATTCTCCGCGCTTTACTCCTTCCAGAACCTGGCGCGTACGCCTGTGGATCAGGTTGAAGCCGGGGACATCATCGC
>JAFGEX010000244.1 GCA_016931355.1 bacterium | reverse complement strand
CGCCGCAGGGCTCAGGTTGGGCCGTTTTTCCCGGGTCATGAATGCTTCTGCCGGGGGATGGGGCCTCCCGGTTTCAGGCGGCTGCGGGAATCTTCGATCTGAGAGGAAGAGGACATGCGGCTTCGCTCGCATTTCCGGGGCATACCTTGGGGATGCGTTTGCTGTCAGATTCAGTCCGTCGGCTGATTGTCCGCCCGATTACCCCAAGGCAAGGGCATGCGCTCGCTTTTCAGGTTCATTGCGCTTCATTGAAAAAACGGGGAGGATCATGCCTGATCAAAAAAAGAGCCAATCCACTGGATGGGAGCCCTTCATCGGGCCGGATCAGAGGATCCGGGAATTTACAGTCAAATCGGTTTTGCTGGGCGTCATCCTGGGCCTCGTGTTCAGCGCAGTGACCGTGTATCTCGGTCTTCGCGCCGGTCTGACCATTGCGGTCAATATCCCCATTTCCATCATTGCAATGGCCTGGTTCGGGGCCCTGTCCCGTGCCGGATGGGCGTCCAGGGCGACGGTGCTTGAAATCAACACAGTACAGACCACAGGCGCGGCCGGTGAATCCATCGCAGCAGGCGTGATCTTCACGCTTCCGGCGCTCTTTTTTCTGGGTTACACGCTGGATTTTACGCGCGTATTCATCGTGGCTCTGGCAGGCGGCATGCTGGGCGTGTGCTATCTCGTGCCCCTGAGGAGATACCTCATCGAAAGGGAACACGGCATTCTTCCCTATCCGGAAGGCGTGGCATGCGCCGAGGTCATCAAATCCGGAGTGCGCGGCGGAGCCCAGGCCGCCCGGGTGCTCTGGGGAGGCGTGACGGGTTTTATTTATAAAATGGCCATGGGCGGCATGCAGATCTGGAAAGAAGTGCCGCAATACAAGCCCAAATGGTACCCGGGCGCAACGCTGAACGCGGAAGTCTCCCCTGAATTGCTGGGTGTGGGATACATCATCGGCCCGCGCACGGCTGCGGTCATGGCTGCCGGCGGTTTCGTCTCCTGGATGCTCATCAATCCCATGATCCGTTTTTTTGGAGCGGGGATGCCGATCACGATTGAATCCGGCGGGCGGCTGGTGGAGACGACGATTGGACAGATCGACGATTACCGCATCCTCTGGTCGCGATACATCCGCTATATCGGGGCCGGAGCCGTGGTGGCGGGCGGACTCATCAATCTGGCGCGCGCACTCCCCACCATTTTTCATTCCTTCAGGGATTCCCTGCGGGAACTGGGCGGATCGTCAAAATCCTCTTCCCGGAAAAAGGAAAGAACAGGGGAGGACATCCCCCTCCCTGCGGTTTTTGCGGGGATCGCAGCTGCCGTCGTCCTCACCTGGTTCCTGCTCATGGCAGTGATCAATCCGGGCCATGCGTTCGGAAATTTAATATCCGCGCTTCTCATCGCTGTGTTCGGTTTTTTCTTCGCCACTGTATCCTCCAGGCTGGTGGGGGAAATCGGCGTATCCTCCAATCCCACGTCCGGCATGACGATCGCCACGCTCATGGCCACCTGCCTCCTGTTTCTGGCCGCAGGCTGGACCGGCGGCGTTTACGCGGCCGTGGCCCTCTCCATCGGCGCGGTGGTCTGCATCTGCGCCTCGAATGCAGGAAACGTGGCCCAGGCCCTTAAAACCGGGTTCCTTCTGGGTTGCACGCCGCGGAAGCAGGAATACGGCTACATGATCGGCGCCATGACATCCGTGCTGGTCGTGGGACTGACCGTGCTTGCCGTGAACAAGGCTTACAGGACCACGGTCCCCATGGCCGGAGATTTCATCCTGCCCGGAACGGCGAGGATGGAGAAACAGGTCGTGCTGGAGGGGCGGATCCATCAATCCTACACGGATCCGGAGTCCGGAGATCAATTTTTCGTCCCTCAAGACGGCGGGCCGGTACTGCGTGAACAGCCCGGCGTCGGCTCGGAGAAACTCCCGGCGCCCCAGGCTCGCCTGATGGCCACTGTCATCGACGGTGTCCTGGAGAAAAAGCTGCCCTGGGCCCTCATCCTCATGGGTGTAGCCCTCACCGTCACAGTGGAACTCTGCAAGGTGCGGGGCCTTCCCTTCGCGGTCGGCGTCTATCTCCCCATGGCCACTTCCATGCCGATACTGGCCGGCGGATTGATACGCCATTTCGTGGACCGCAGGAAAGGCCTGAAGGCGGCCGGAGACGAATCCGGACCGGGCATGCTGTACGCCTCAGGCCTGATCGCAGGGGGTGCGATCGCGGGACTCCTGCTGGCCGCGGCAGCCGGAATCGGAGCAGGCCGGGATGCTGCCACAGGACGGGCGCTGACCCTGGCGGACAAAATCAGCATAGGCCGGAGCTGGTTCGGAGGAGATCTCTTTTCGAGTGACATCCTTTCGATTCTGGTGTTCGCCGGTCTCTGCTTTTCGCTGGGAATCATTGGAATCCACAGGGAGAGGTCATCCTGACCGGGATCTTTCCTGCGATCCGGCGGAGGAATCATGCGATCATTTTCATACTTGAAAGCATTGGTCTTGTTCGGACCGGCGTTGTTGGGCGCGGCGGTCGGTGATTTTCCAGGTTCGCGTTCCGTCTTTTCCCCGGACGGCCGAAACGCGTTTCGGATCACGATACGGGAAAGGCTTCATCCCCACCCTCCGGGCGACAGGCTTTATTTTTCGGTTCTCCGGGATGGCCGGGAAATTTTACTGGACTCTCCCTTCGGGCTGGATTTCAAGGATCATGAGCCCCTGGGCCGGGATCTCGAGATCGTGGGGGAGTCCCGGACAATCGTGGATGAAACCTGGGAAACGGTGGCAGGGAAAAACCGCCGGGTGAGGAATTTTTACAATGAAATCCGGATTTCGATGAGGGAGAAAGCCGAATCCGGCCGGCTGCTCGAATGGATCGTGCGGGCCTATGACGAAGGCTTGGCCTTCCGTTATCATCTGCCGGAGCAGGAGTCGCTGCAAAAATTCCGGCTCGCAGCCGAACGCTCGGAATTCCATTTTGCGGAAAATCATGCGTGCTGGGCCGCACGTTTCGGGGGATTCCGGTCCCATCAGGAATCCGAATATGAAAAAACCAAAATCGGATCCCTGTCTGTTTCGGAGCCGGCCGGTCTCCCCCTGCTGATCCAGGTCGGCGACACCTGCTGGTTGGCCCTGGCCGAGGCCGGCCTTTCGGATTGGGCCGGCATGTATCTCGCATCCGCGGGTACGGCCGCAAATGCGCTGGTCACGGCCCTTTCACCCCGACTGGACGAACCCGGCGTGGTGGTACGTTCCGGGACACCGCGTCTTTCGCCCTGGCGCGTCCTCATGGTCTCGGACGCACCCTGCGGTCTGGTGGAATCCGATTTGATCCTGAACCTGAATGAACCCTGCGCCATCGGGGACGTATCCTGGATACGGCCGGGGAAATCGGCCTGGGACAGATGGTGGAGCGGCAGCTATGCTCCGGATGCGGATTTCGAAGTCGGCATGAATACGGCAACCCTGAAGTACTACACGGATTTCGCAGCTGAAATGGGGTGGGAATACGTCCTCGTGGACTGGTTCTGGTACGGCAATCCCTTCCAGGGTGATTTTCAGCCTGTGAAGGATGCGGATATCACCAAACCGGTGCCTGAGCTCGACCTGCAGGAGCTCATCCGGTATGCGAAGTCTAAGAAGGTCGGCGTCTGGCTTTGGCTGGAATGGAGTCATGCGGACCGCCAGATGGATGAGGCGTTCGCCCTTTATGAGAAATGGGGGATTTCAGGCGTCAAGATCGATTTCATGGCCCGGGACGATCAGGATATGGTCCGGTTCTATGAAAGGACCCTGAAAAAGGCGGCGGAGCACCGGCTGCTCGTTGATTTCCACGGCGCGTACAAACCCACGGGTCTCAGCAGGACTTTCCCCAATTTCATCACACAGGAAGGCGTTCTGGGGAACGAGTACAACAAGTGGAGCAGCCGCGTGACGCCGGAGCACAACGTCACCCTGCCTTTCACGCGCATGCTTGCAGGTCCCATGGATTATACGCCGGGCGGATTCAGAAACGCGACCCGGGATCAATTCAGGGTCGTTGGGGGGGATGCGCCTGCGCCTTTTGTCATGGGCACGCGCTGCCATCAGCTGGCCATGCTCGTGGTTTATGAAAGCCCTTTTCAGGTGCTCTGCGATTCCCCCTACAATTACCGCCGAAGCCTGCAAGGCCTGGATTTTTTGAAAATCGTCCCTGCCGCCTGGGATGAAATCCGTTGCCTGTCGGGCCGGGTGGGTGAATTCGTCGTGATCGCCAGGCGGTCCGGCAAGGACTGGTTCATCGGCGCCATGACCGGTTGGGATTCGCGGAATCTCGAAATTCCGCTCTTTTTCCTGGATCGGGGAACCTATGAGGCCAGGATTTGGTCCGATGCGCCGGATTCGGATGTCTATCCGGACCGGCTGGCAAGGGAAAACCGCACGGTGAAACGGAATGAAAAAATCAGCCTGCGTCTGGCTTCAGGCGGGGGCTCCGTCATCCAGTTGACACCCAAACAGTAAGGAAGGGAAAATGGAAATCCGCGAACAGCCGTTTGGGAAAACGGCTCACGGCAAACAGGTGCTTCTCCACACGCTGTCCAACGGGAGGGGATTGAAAGCCGGTCTGATCGATTTCGGGGCCTCCCTCTGCTCCCTCCAGTGGCCGGACCGGAAGGGCCAATCACGGGATATCGTGCTCGGATTCGACAGCCTGGATCAATACGTTCAGGATCAATTTTTCATCGGGGGCACGATCGGGCGGTTTGCCAACCGCATTGCAAAAGGCCGGTTCAGCCTGGACGGAAAGGAATATCGGCTGGCGGCGAACAACGGTCCCAACCATCTTCACGGGGGCGTGAAGGCTTTTCACAAGGTTGTCTGGACTTCCGAGACCGTGAACCAGGCGGAGGGTTCGGGCATCCGTTTCAAATATCTGAGCAGGGACGGCGAGGAAGGGTATCCGGGGAATTTGGCTGTGGAGGTGACCTATCTGTTTACGCGCGAGGGCGAGATGGTGCTGCTCTACGAGGCGGTTACGGATCAGACCACGCCTGTGAATCTCACCAATCACAGCTATTTCAACCTGACCGGCGATCCGGCCCGTCCGGTTCTGAATCACATGCTGCACATCCCCTCGACCAGGATCGTCGAGGTGGACGATCAGCTCATACCGACCGGCAACATGATTTCCGCGGAGGGCACTGCAAAAGATTTCTCAAATCCGGCTGCGATCGGCTCCAGGATCGGGGAACTCCCGTCCGGGTACGACCTGTGCTATGTGCTGGACAAGAACGAGGGCGTCCTCGGGCTTGCAGCCCGTATCTGGGAACCGGAGACTGGAATACAGATGGAGATCTGGACGACGGAGCCCGGCATACAGTTCTACAGCGGCCATTTTCTGGATGGGACGGAAAAGGGAAAACAGGATGTGGCCTACGAGAAGTATGCGGGATTATGCCTGGAAACCCAGCATTTCGCCGATTCGCCCAATCAGGCAAAATTCCCGTCCACGCTGCTGGAGCCCGGTCAAAAATATACACAGAAAACGATTTATAAGTTCGGATGGGCCGGTTGAGCAGAGCCGGCGTTGCGGTGCAATGGAACCTCCCCGGCAGCGAGCCGCCGGGGGATCTTCGATCTCGAAGAAAGAAAACTCTTGAATTCGCCCGCTTATCCCGCGGCCAGCCTAATGGGAATGCGCGCGCTGTCAGATTCAAGAAAAGATGCGTCCCGCGACGGATTATTCGGCAGAGGTTCCCCGGGGCTTAAAGCACAACCCTGCCTTTGGGATAGGATCCCAGTACCTTCAGGTAGGATGCGATCTCGCCGAGGTGGTTGATCGCGTTCCGGCATGCTTCATCCGGCAGGGCTCCTTCAAAATCCAGATAAAAATAATATTTCCAGGGGCCCTTGCGAAGGGGTCGTGATTCAATTTTCAGAAGGTTGATGTCCCGAAGCGCGAACACGCTGAGCGCCTTGAACAGGGCGCCGGGTATGTTTTTGGTGCTGAATACGATCGAGGTCTTGGCGTCCCGGTCCGGATTCAGTGGCTCCCGGGACAGGGCGATGAAACGCGTGTAATTCTGGTCATCGTTTTCGATTT
>JAFGEX010000243.1 GCA_016931355.1 bacterium | reverse complement strand
CAAATCAATATGCCTGGGGCTGAGAAATGATTTGAGATATTCCTTCTTCACCAGGCCGATCCCATGCTCTCCGGAGGGGATGCCTCTGAATTTTTTACCGAGAGAATGGAGTTTCTCGCGGACTTGGGGGTATTTTTCCTTCCACCCGGGGACCTCGGTCCACTCCCCGTCCTTCCACTGATGATGCATGAGATGCGTGTGCACGTTGCCGTCAGCCGCGTGGCCGTAGGTCGGGAGCCACATGCCCGACTCCTTTTCGACCGCCTGGACGCTGTCCACGAATTCCGCGATCTGGCCGCGCGGGACCGTGATGTCGAGGATCTCGATCATGGAATTGCGCATGGCTTCGTAAATCCCGGAACGGATGGCCAGAATTTCCTGCTGTTTGGGCTTGCTGTCCGCAACAAAGACATTGAGCGCTCCGTGCGCCATGCAGACTTCGCTAACGCGCTCGGCCAGGGCCATCACTTCCTCGTCCGTGGAGCCGTCAAGTATGATCATCAGATGATGGCTGCCCTGGCTGCAGGGCCAGGTTTTGTTGATAAAGCTGCCGGAGAGTTCCACAGCGTCCTTCGGTACGAATTCAACTGCGAGCGGGAGGATCTTGCCCTGGAGGATGGCAGGCACGGTGCTGATGGCCGCATGCAGGCTCTCATAGGGCGCCACGAGCGTGATCATGACTGCAGGGGGCGGCATCAATGTGATTGTGGCCTTCGTGATCAGTCCCAGCGTGCCTTCGGACCCGATAAGCAGATGCATGAGGCTGTAGCCGCTTGAATCCTTGATCACCTTTCCGCCCAGGTTCACCACAGTCCCGTCCGCCAGCACCACCTCGATGCCCTTGACGAAATTCCGTATCACCCCGTATTTCACCGCGCGGGCTCCGCCCGCGTTCGTGGCGATCACGCCGCCTATGGTTGCGGATTCGTCGCCCGGATGCGGCGGGAAGAACAGGCCTTTCTCCTCTATGGCCGGATAGAATTCAAAGAGCATGAGCCCGGATTCCAGAGTGGCGGTCATGTTGTCCGTGTCGATCTCGATGATCTTCTTCATGTTCTCGAAGGAAAGCAGCACGCCCCCGAAAACAGGCACACAGCCGCCGCACAGCCCGGTTGCTCCGCCCCTGGCGGTCAGGGGAATCCGTTTTTCATTGCACAACTTCGCGATGCAGGACACTTCCTCCGTGCTGCGGGGCTTCACCACCACCTCCGGAAAATGACGGATGTCTTCGCCGGAAAACTCGTCATGCGAGTAATCGTCCATCTGCTCGCGGTCCGTGATCACGTTCGAATCGCCCACGATGGAGCGGAGTGCGGAAAGGCTTGATTTCTCAAGCTTATTATATGTGTGTTGATTCATGGAATATCCTCCGTTCATGATCGATTTTGGGGATCGGGATTCGTGGATCGGGGTTCGTGATCAGGTATTTGGGAATAGGGAGATAAATTGAAAGGAATTGAATTTAGATCACCCGTTCAAATGTAGTGTCCTTTTTAAAATATTCAAGCATAAAAAAGTTTTTACCCGAGCCCCTATCCCCGAATCCCGCTATATCATTTCCGTGCCTCGTTCTTCGGGCATCGTGCATCGTACAGGGCCAAAGACGAAGCACGAAGAACGATGCACAATGCACGATTAAATCATTTCCCTCAACAAATCCGGATGCGGATTCGTGATCATGGAATAGCCTGCCAGCATGCCGTCGTCCCTGGCGAAATCCAGAACAGGCATGAGTGCGGATTTCAGGGACTCGTCGTCCCCGGTCAGAACGACGAGGCCCTTGCCCCCGATGGCCATGGCCAGATGAATCCGGAGTATGTCCACGTCCGCATGTTTTACTGCAATGTCCGCGAGCTTGACAGCCGAAGCTGCAGAAAAGGTTTCCAGGATCAGAGCCGCCTGGACTGTCGGGATATCCATTTCCGCCGCCCCGGACAGGGCAGGGAAGACCTTTTCTTCCACCTGGGGGATGAGTACGGTTTGTATGACAGCAAAGTCGCCCACAAGGCGGGCTTTTCCCATGCATTGTTCGAGGTCCGCGATTTCCCCGGCCAGCACGATCAGATACTTGCCGGAGCATATGGTGCGAGCCAGCAGTTTTTCAACGTTGGAGAATTTCAATACGGCATCCTGTACCTCGAAGCCCTTGCTGATGCTGGAAAGCTCGATGATGCAGATGGACGTTTTTGGTTTCATGTCTGCCTCAAAAGCATGATCTCTCTTTCAGTCACCTTGGAAACAAGTCCGTTTATGGAGGCGTGCACTGCGGATGAAGCGTCACCATCCGGCCTGCCTATCATCTGCCCGCGCTGCACGCGGTCGCCTTCTTTCACGCAGGGCACCGCCGGTTTTCCGATATGCTGCAGCAGGGGGATGCAAACTCGCTCCGGCCGCCATTCGATGGATTCAAAAGGTCCCTGATCCGGGAATCCGGATACACCGAGCCTCTGTTTCAACCTGCTGATGGGTACCTTCCTGTACGGGAGCATGGGATGCGGTTTGGCCGGCCTCGCTTCTGTCACTTCTTTCTTTCGCGTAATCCTTTTCTCCATGACCGTCGCGTTTTTCGGGTCCAGGCCTTCAGGGCAGGCATAAAGCGTGCAGAGGTTGCATTCGCAGCAGAACGCATTGCCCGGATGCACCGTTTCCACTTGATTGCGGCCGAACAGCAGATTGCGCATGGCTGTTTCTGGCCGCACCGGGTATCCCAGCAGGTAGCGCGGGCAAAGCTCTGTGCAGAAACTGCACTGGTCGCAGGAGGCCATGGCTGTACGCACCGTAGCCCCGCTGTCCGAATACCTCTGATAAATGCCGGACAAGGAATGTCCGGCCGGCAGAACAATCAGACCGTTGGTCGTTTTGGTCACAGGCGCATCCAGGTCAGGTTCCACTTTGCCCATCATCAGTCCGCCGGAACGGACGATGGCCGGGGACGCTGTGATTCGAAAATGAGAAAGAACATCCCGGATCAGGATCCCGACCGGCACCTTGATTGTGGCCGGTTTTTCCACTGCCCCGGCTACAGTCAGCCATTTTTCCGTCACAGGTGTCCCGGACGCGAGATTGTATAGTGTCTCCACATTCTGTACCAGGCAGCCTGCCTGAACAGGCAATGCTCCCGGTGGCACAATGCGGCCTGTAGTCAAATGGACGAGAGTCACCTCGTCGCCTGCAGGATAAAAATCGCCCACAGGTTCAAGGCGGATTTTTCCGTTGAGCCTTTTATCCAATTCGCTGATCAAGGCTTTCTGTTTCGCCTTGATGCCGATGATTCCCTTCATTGCGCCCGTCATGTCCATGGCCATGCGCATGCCGTCGAGAACCTGATCCGTATAAAGGGAGAGGATCTCCTTGTCCTTGTGCAGCAAGGGTTCGCATTCCGCAGCATTGAGGATCAGGATTTCCGGCCTGGATTTCAGCTTGATGTGCGTCGGGAATCCCGCGCCGCCTGCGCCGACAAGGCCCGTCATTTGAATATTCTCAATAGACAGCGTCATTATCGTATTCTTCTAATCCTTTCCACTCCGGGGTTCGGGATTAGGGGTTTGGGGATCGTGAAACACGGGAACAGGGGATCGGGTATAGGGATTAGCATTCAACATATTGAAAAAAGACAGGCAATCATCTGTTCCTCAATCTTGAAATTAATTTATTAATCATCATTTCAATGCTTTCAATTTCTTTTTGAAGGTCGTCAATGGTTTTTAGGTTAATGTAATTTAATCGGTTGGCAAGAATGGATAGAGATTCCAGCTCCGTGCATGATCCACGGGCAATGGATAAGAATTGTATATTCTTTGGTGCTGCTTCTGCCCCAACCTTCGGCAATGTTTGTGGGGATTGAAATGGCTGATCTTCGGATTTGAGGGAGAAGAGTATATTTTTCATCCGCGGGAAATTGTGCAGTGATCTGATAAACATGGTGGCACAGATCCATGCTCTTCTGCCAAACAACGAGTTCTTTAAATGATTTCATTTCCCCATTCCCAAAGATCCACTCACGATTCCCGATCCCCGTTCCCCGATTCCCGAATTTCCACCCTGTCCACAATCGCCATGATCAGGGTCCGGATCGGGGCGCGGTCCAGGCCGAAAACCTCCCGAGCGGCTCCGGGTGCGCCGCCGCAAACGGCGATGTCTCCGGGATTTGCGCCTACATAATCTACTGCCACGATCTCATCGCCTGTTTCGGACCCGTCCGGCCTGACCGGTTGGATCACGAACACGCGTTTACCTGAATAGGCCGGATGCTTTTGGGTGGAAACCACGCGTTTTTTGACCTTGGCAAGTATCATGTGGATTTCCTATTCGATGCTGTCCACGAGTTCCACAATGCAGGCATTCACGGGCGGGTCCACAGAGTCGAAAGTCTGGACTGCGTCCGTGTTGGTCACGTAAACCACGCTGTCGCCCGGGCCCGCAATGCGCTGCGGATCTGCTGCGACCAGCGGCCGTCCTGCAGGCGCGGATCCCGAATCCACAGGCTGGACCAGATAAAGCGCGCAGGATTTCAGCGATTCGATCTTGTGCTCCGACCACACGCGGCCGATGACTTTACCGAGCCGCATGTTTCCCGCCTGACTGGGGCTTCTGCGCTTTTTCCGTGACCTGGACGTCATCCACGATGGACAGGATCACCGCGTCCACAGGGGCGTTCCGCGTCATTTCCGTCATCCGGGCCGATGATCCGTAGGAAAGAAGGACGAAATCCCCTGGCCCAGACTGCACAGCGTCCACAGCCACATGATAGGCGTCCAGCAATTTGCCCGCATGATCGGCCTCCCTGCAGAGCATCAGCTTGAGCCCTGCCAGGTTGCGGTCCTTCTGCGTGCACACCACTGAACCGACGACTTTGGCGAAAATCATACAAACCTCCAAGGGTCGGGGATCGGGATTCGGGGATAGGAGTTCGTGAAAAGTATAATCAAAATTTTGCTTCTATTCCCGATCCCCGATTCCCTAATCCCGATTCTTACTTCCCGAACGTTCCCTTCAATTCCTCCACCGGCCTGGGGATGATGGTTTCCGATACCACTTCTCCGACAGATGCGGCTGCTGCGCGGCCCGCCTCGAGCGCGGAACGGACCGCAGCCACCTCGCCTTCCACGACAAAGGAGGCGTATCCGCTGCCGATCTGCCGCCATTCCACGAGATCCACATTCGCAGCCTTCACGGCTGCGTCCGCGCCTTCAACCAGCGGGACGAATCCCTTGGTTTCCAGGATGCCGATTGCCTTGATGTCCGCCATTTTATGTTCCTCCAATGGATGATTTCAATCTGAGAGCGACGCATCCCCCGCGGATTGCCGCGGGTTGGACGGATGATTATCAATTTCGTTTTCCGCGCAGATCGACGATCCCCCGCGACTTGCGAGGGGAGTTTCAATCAGACAAAACGCAGCGCGCCTGAGGTCATGATCCTGCGCCTGCGCACAAAATCGCGCGGCGTGCAGATGCCCTGGCCGGTTGGCGAGGCGATGGTATGTGAAAAATACCCTTCGCCCGAATCCCCGCCGTTACCGCGCAGGGTGCCGCCGTTGATCACCAGCACGTCGGTTTTCATGCGTTTGGCGAATTCAGTCGCCCGGTTCATATCCTTCGTAAAGATGCTTGCCGTATGTTCGAACCCATGCTCCGCGGCATAACAGGCTGAAACACCCTGTTCGAAATCCTTCACGCGTATGACCGGTATGCAGGGCGTCATCTGTTCAGCCAGGACCCAGGGGTCATCGGCCCGGGTCTCTCCGAAAAGAAGCGGCACATCCTCGGACAGATTCATGCCGAGAGCCCTGCCGAGCACATTGGCGTTCCTGCCGACAAAATCCCTGCTGATGATCCAATGTCTGCCTGGTTTGGCAAGCGCCTTGGATGCCAGGGTGTCCATTTGCGCTGCGGAAAGCCGGACATTGCCGGCCTTTTCGAAGGCGCGCATGAATGCTTCGAAAACGCCTTCCAATACAAAAATTTCTTTTTCGGCGATGCACAGGATATTGTTGTCAAAGGAGGCGCTTCCGGTGATTTCCTTTGCAGCGAGATCCAGGTCCGCGGTTTCATCGATCAAAACGGGCGGATTTCCGGGCCCTGCAGCGATGATGGGCTTGGGATGCTTCATGGCTGCTGCGACCAGACCGGGCCCGCCGGTCACGGAAAGCAGCGGTGTTTTCGCATGGCTGAAAAGGATTTCGGCCGTTTCCATCGTAGGTTCTGCAACGCAGGTCACCAGGTTTTCCGGAGCGCCTTCGCGGACCATTGCCTGATTCGCCAGTCGGATGATCCGGACCGACAGGCTTTTGGCCGAGGGGTGCGGATTGAACGCAATGGCATTGCCTGCGCAAACCTGGATGATGATATTGTTCACCATGGCTGCTGCCGGATGCGTGCTGGGCATGATGTTCCCGATCACGCCCCAGGCCGCGTATTCATCCACAGCAAGGCCGTTCTTTCCGGACCAGGACTGGGGTTGCAGCCATTCGATGCCGGGGCTGTGCACGGCCGCGTTTACGTTCTTGGCGATCTTGTGCTTGACCCGCCCCATGCCGGTCTGTTCCACGGCCATGACTGCGAAGTCTTCCCTGTGGTCGAGCATCATGTTGCGCACCGCGTCCGTGAAGCGTTTCCGGTCCTGCAGTCCGAAGGATTCGAATTTCAGAAACGCTTCGTGCGCTGCTTCGATCGCGCGGTTCATGTCCGTGAAAACGCCGTCCCCTTCCTGAGGGATTCCGGGGCGGACGGTTTCCGGCGCTCCTGGAGATATGCCGGACACCACGCGGTGTACGATTTGCCTGACCTGTTCTTCGGTTATTTCCATACCAGGATCCCTCTTGCATGCGCCGGATTATTTAACTGGCTTCTTCGGCTCCACCGGGAACATTTTTTCGGTCTTTTCCGAAGGCCTCGGGATCACGGTCTGCCCGGTGATCTTCCCCACTGCAGAGGCTGCGGCAGTCCCGGCTTCGACGGATGCCTTAACTGCAGCCACGTCGCCCCTGACGACCACATTCATGCGGCCTCCGCCGGATCTGACCAGATCGCAGAGTTTCACGTTCGCGGCCTTGACCGCAGCGTCCGCGGCCTGAACCGCAGCCGCGAATCCCAAAGTTTCGATGATGCCCAGAGCGTCCTGCATGTCAACCCTCCTTTTTCAGTCCGAGAAGCGCGAAAACGTCCTCATGGGCGGACGGGATGACATTGGCGCAGATCAGTTCGCCCACCTTGGCCGCCGCCTCCATGCCCGCGTCCACCGCGGATTTTACTGCTCCGACTTCGCCCCGCACAACTGCGCACATGTGTGCGCTGCCGATACCAACCTGCTTGACCAGTTCGACGTTCGCGCTCTTGATCATCGCGTCAATGGCTGCCACGTTTCCCGCATGCCCGCGCGTTTCGACGAATCCCAGCGCCGCTTTTCCCATGCCTTTCCTCCTGCTATTCGGTTTGTAACCGGATGTTTTTTTCTTTCAGCATTTCCCTGGCCCGGGGGGAGATCACCGTACCGGCCGGGACAATGATTCTGCAAGTCTCCGGCTGCAGCCTCAGAATATGCCTTTCCGTCAGAACAGGCGTCCGGTATGCGGACAGATCCGGTTTTTCAGCCCGCGCTTCAGAATCCCGCCTGTCGCAGCCGCTTTCGTTTTGAATTGGTGACGCTGTGATGTGCACACCCCGGTTTTCGAGCTCGGAGATCACCTGCCGGGTTATTTTTTGAATCAGCGTTTCAAGGTCGATTTCCATCTCATGAAGTCCGTTCAACGTCCATTCCCTGTTTTCCGGTGGAGACAAAATCCACAATCCCGATGATTGCAAGGTCCACGCAGGATTCCTTTGTTTTATCCGTCATCCTGGCAGAAGAGGATCCGCAGAGCATGACTGTATCCCCGGGCCTGCAGTTCACCGTATCTACAGCAGCCATGATTTTTTGAGTGGGTTTCAGATCCGCGTCGAGAAGCCTCACCACCATCAGCGCGAGTCCTGTGATCTTTCCTGTTTTTTGTGTAGACACAACGTTCCCAATCACGGTTGCCAGTTGCATGGGATCCTCACATTTTGCCTTCAAATTCAGCCAGGGTATTGCAGCGAACATTGGCCGCATTGGCGTCATCCGTGTCCAGATGAAGCTGAGGCTTCCAGGAGTCGTTGATGCGCACGAGCACATTCTCGAATACGGTGCTCTTTTCCCCTCCGATGCGCATCTTGATGAAATCGCCTTCCGATACTTTCCACAGAGATGCCTGAGCGGAAGGGATGTGAACGTGGCGGTTCGCGATGATGGCACATTCGGGTATGAACACGGAACCTGCGGGTCCGGCGACAGTCAGGGGCGCGGAGCCCTTCAGGTCCCCAGAATTCCGTACAGGCGGGGAGATGCCGATGCCGACCGCGTCTGTCAGGGAGAGTTCAACCTGGTCGTAATTGCGGAAGGGACCGAGTATGCGGACATTTTGAATGGCGCGCATCTTCGGCCCGACAATCGTCACCGTCTTGTCAGATGCGAATTCACCCGGCTGGTACAAATCCCGGTAAACGCCCAGGCTCGCATCCTTGCCGAAAAGCCGTTTGAACGTATCTTCACGGATGTGCATGTGCCTGTTCGAAACACCGAGCGGTACGCTGTTACGCGGTTTCCCGGCGTTTGATGATTTTGGGATGCCGGCGGATTTTAATACTTCGTCGACGATCAGATCCACCAGGCTGTCGTCCGCTGTTGAATCAGAGCAGCCGTATCCTGCAGCCATACAGGCGCCGCATTCCTGGCAGTAAGAGGCGAGGCCCTTGGCGTTCATGGAATCAATTCCTTTCCTCAGCCGCATCCAGCAGGGTCGCGGCTGTTTCCTCGTCCGTGATCAGCACGTTGAAGAAGCGGCCGAGGAGACCGGCCAGGATCACGGGCCTTTTTTCATGCCCTCCGGCCACCGCGATGGAGAAAGCTTTGTCCCTCAGCTGTCCAAGTTCTATGCCGATGGTTCTGGCGTCGAGTTCAGCGGAGCAGATCCTGCCGTCTTCGGAGACGATGCGGCTGCAGATGTCTCCGACAGCCTTGCGAGCGAGAAGTGCGTCCACTTCCTCTTTCCTGAAATAATCGGCCTTGCACATCAGGCAGCCATGGCTCAGCCTGCCTACGGAAAAAACCGCAATGTCGGCCTGCCTGCCCAGATCCAACACCCTCGCGATCTGATTGTCCGACATGAGCGCTTGCTTCACGCTCACGTTGTCCACGATGGCAGGCACCGGAAGCAGGAATGGAACGGCCCTGTATGCGTCCGCGCATTTGAGTGCGATTTCGGCGGCATGTGTGTCGTATTCCGCGCGTGCGATGCCTCCCAGCAGCTGGACCACGGTCAGGTTTTTCAGGCGTCTCGGCTTCAGGTGCCGGACGAGCTCCTGCATGGTGGATCCCCAGGAAATGCCGAGAATGGTCCCGTTGTGGACGCAGGAGTCCAGGAAACCGGCAGCAGCCATTCCCATGCGGCGTTTGAGCTCGCGGTCATCCGCTCCCTCGGAGGGGACCAGGATGACTTTTTTGAGTCCGAACCTTTCGGCAAGCCTTTTTTCCAGTTCCGCGCCGTTTCCGGCCGGGTCCACGACCTCGATGCGCACAATGCCCCTTTCCCGCGCCTCTTGCAGCAGCCTGGACACGCCGGGGCGCGATATCTTCAGCTTCTCCGCGATCTGCTGCTGGCTGAGATTGTACAGATAGTACAGCCTGGCAACTTTGATCAGTCTCTGTATGATAGGGTCGGAAGTCATGGCATTAACATATGTTCAGATTAATTGAACAAAATTTCAAATGAAATATAATGAATGGATTCTCAGAAAGCAAGCGGAAAATGAAGATTTTTGGGGGGGGATTAAAAATGGCGAGGGATACGGCCAATAATATATTGTTATTAAAGGAATTATGAAATATTGGGAGAGAAAGATATAAAAGGGTTTTTGTTCAACAGCGAGTGTATTCCCGCGGCTCGACACAGGCCACTTGATTTGCCCTACCCTGGATCCCGGGTGTGCGGTTCGCAGCTACAGGTTGTATGGATGAATCTGGCAAATCAGGGAATCATACCGCCCGTGGAACCTGGGATGACAACGCTGCTCAAACGATCATTGACGATAGACGATTGAAGATTTTTGATTTTGGATTGCGGGTTGCTGATTGAAACCAGGTAGATTCATTTAACAATTCGCAATCCACAATCCACAATTAAAAATTTTCTATCCGCGATGCCCGAAGCACGATGCCCGTTTTCCCGTCCTGGATCCCGGGCGTGAGGTTCGCGGCCACAGGTTGCATCGCTGGATCATGATCAAACCGGGGATCTTTCCACCCGTAAAACCCGGGAAGACCCCGAACCCCGAGCCACGATTCCCGATCCCCGTCCTTTCACAATGCACGATGCCCGAAGCACGAAGAACGATGCACGTCTAAAGAATCTTCCTCAGGCTGTCCAAAATCCGGTTCATCTCTTCCGACGTGTTCGTGCAGTGAGGGGAGAGGCGGATCGCGCCTTTTCTCATGGAGGCATAGATCCCGTCCTGCTCCAGTCTTTGTATGACGGTCTCGGGATTTTCGGCCTTGAAGGAAACAATGCCGGAGCGGCATTTCCCCGCAGCAGGCGTGATCAATTCAACAGGCAGTTTCTGCAGGCCCCCGATGAGCCGGTCCGTCAGGCCGAGAATGCGCTCGTATATGGATTCGATGCCCAGGGCAGTCATCCTATCCAGCATGGCCTGGCCAGCCAAAATCCCCAATATGTTCATGGTCCCGGGCTCCAGTTTTTCCGCGGAGTCGGCGAACTCGAGCCGGGTGCTCCCGAAATCCCAGCGGTTTTTTGCTGACATCCAGCCTGCTATGCCGGGCTTGAGCCTGCCGAGAAGTTTCTCCCCTGTATAGAGAAATCCGGTTCCCATGGGCCACATGAGCCATTTGTGCCCGCCGCATACGAATGCGTCGATCCCGCATTCCTCCACGTCCACAGGGACAGCTCCTGCGCCCTGTATGCCGTCCACGATGAAGAGCACGCCGTGTTTCCTGCATATGCGGCCGATCGCCTCCAGATCCGCTTTGAAACCGTTCAGATACTGGACAAAGCTGATGCTGAGCAGGCGCGTGTGCGGCGTGATTTTCTTTTCAACCTCCCCGGGCCGGATTTCGCCGCCTTCGGCCTCTATCCAATCGATATGCACGCCGTGTCGCTCCAGGTTCAGGAAAGGATAGAGATTGGCCTGGAATTCCATGGGGCAGAGAAGGATGCGATGCCCTGCCTTCCATTCCAGGCCTGTTGTAACCAGGTTCAATCCGTAGCTCGTATTCGGAACCATGGCGATCCGTTCATGAGAATCTGCGTGGATCAGGTCCGCAATCGCGGCCTTGAACCGGTTGATCCGGTCCATCCATTCCGGGTAGGCGTCTACCGGCAGCCTCGACCGTTTGTCCCAGAAATCGAGCAGGGTCTGCCGGACAACAGTCGAAAGGGGCGAAACAGCGGCATGGTTGACATAGATGCCTTCAGAGTAAGCGGGGAAGGATTCCCTGAAACAGGTGAATGATTGATCCGTCATGGTTGTTTTCCGTTCCGGACCCCGGGGTCCATATCAGGTCTTTTTCAAATATACATTATTTTGGGGGAATTCGAAAGGTCTGATGGTTGCCGCCAGGGGAGGAAATGGAACAGATTTTAAATCTGTCAGTGAGCACATCCCCAGCGGCTTGTCCTGGAGTAAGCGAGCGGATATCAATGTCTTTCTCCCTGCAGATCGAAGATTCCCCGGCAGCTCACTGCCGGGGAGCTTCAATCCCATTGTCCAACCCGAGGTCTGTAACGAATAAGCCCCGGCCCTTGGCCGGGGCTTTTCCTGAGGCATCCTGATATGGGAGAGAGAGAATTCTTCAGGAGTACCGGGCCGGTCATCATCCCGCTTGAATGGACGGCCCGGTCCCATCAGAGTATTCGGCCCGGGATAGAGGACCCCGGGTAGCACCCCGGGGTCCGAAACGGTTCAGACTTG
Organism: bacterium; assembly: GCA_016931355.1. GTDB lineage: Bacteria > Zhuqueibacterota > QNDG01 > QNDG01 > JABMRT01 > JAFGEX01. The sequence continues at coordinate 918 of JAFGEX010000243.1, read as the reverse complement.
AAACAAATACTGGAATTTCATGTAAACCGCCTGATCGTTCATCTGAATGTCCGTCCATCCAGGCAGGAATCCTTTTTTTGCGCCGATGCGTCCGCCGAGATAGAAAACGGAAAACGCATTCAGCCTGTAGCTGATCAGCGGATCCAGTGTGAGGAATTTGTCATGCAGCATCCGGCCGGCAGAGGAACGATAGTAATCCATGATGTTGTACTCGCCGATGAGCCGGATGAAAAGATTCCTGCTGAACTGCACGGACAGGGTGTTGCGGAGTATCCTCTGTTCCAGGATGGGGATTTGTCCAAGATCCTCCAGCCAGAGATGGTATTCCTGGTATTGTATATCTTCGGTCAAACTCGGAAGCGGTTTCCAGGTGATGCCTGCGTTTGCGCTGAAAGTCGGGAGGATTTCAAACGGATTGCGGCCGTCCCCCAGGATACCCATGCGGTTGATGTGTTTCCCGAAATTAATGAGGCTGTTCCAGGAAACGGTCCTGAACATCTGGCTCTGAATGACGATCCACATCTGTCGCGCATCCCCGAACTGTTTGCCGCGGAGGTTCTCGCGGTTGAAGATGAAGCCGGAGACGGAACAGAGGGTCTGGCTCCGGAAGCGGAACAGCATGGAAGCGATCACGCCCGTATCCTTCACGATGCGGTCGTAATCGAATTTTCGCCAGGTGTTGAGACGCGGTTCGATGGAGGTGAAAAGCGGGTGGTCTTCATACCGGAAGGCGTAACGCGTCATGATCTCGATGTTCCGGTAACCGTTGGTGATCAGAAATCCGTTCTCAGCCCGGAATCCGGGGGAGAAATCCTGATAAGCTGCGGCTGCGGAAAAATGACGCGAATCCCTCTGGATTTTCGCACGCAGCAGCGTGCCGTCGAAGGATTCGCCGTCAAAGGCCGCGGAGAGGGTTTT
>JAFGEX010000242.1 GCA_016931355.1 bacterium | reverse complement strand
CCAAATCAGGACCCGGGGAGTCCCGCTCCACAGGGGGACGGCTGCAATCAGGCCGAAAACCGCCCAGGCTGCGATGCCTTTCGGCTTGTTGAGGACCATTTTTTTCTCACTTCCTTATTTAGGATGATTGCCCTTTTTCCCATTCACGGATGGCGATCCCGAACCGGAGGCCCCTGTCGCTGACCGTTATTTCCGGAAAGCCGGTCAGGGACATCATCCGTTCCGCCATGAGCAGGCCTGCGAGCAGGATGTCTGCGCGCGAGGGATCCAGGCCCTTCTGCCGGAGACGCCGGTCGTGGGGCAGGGGGATGAGCCTTTTAATCAGTGCCTTTATTTGTCCCAGGGTTATGATGAATCCTTCCACCTTTTCCGGTTGATAGGGCTCCAGCTTCAGCAGCAGGGCTGCAGCGGTAGTCAGCGTGCCGGCTGTGCCGATCAGACGGGAATCCGGACGCCGGGAGGCGGTCACGCCTCTTTTCAGCAGGCCTTCCGCATGCTGCGTCAAATCCTCTATTTCGTGCGTCCAGGGCGGATCGTGCCGGATGAAGCGCTCCGTCAGCGTCACGGACCCTGCGGCGAGGCTGAAAGCCTGTCCGAAAAGCGGGCCGGTCCCGATCGCGATTTCCGTGCTCCCGCCGCCCACGTCGATCAGCCAGGTTTCGCCGTCGGTTTTCAGAAAAGAGACGGCGCCCCTGTAGGTCCACATCGCCTCTTCGCGCTCCGGCAGGATTTCTACCGCGATTCCGGTTTTCTCCCGGATGCGCTGCAGCACTTCCGCCCGGTTGCCGGCGGCCCGGAATACATGGGTGCCCACAGCCATGATTTTTCCGGCCCCCTTGCCGAGCGATTCCTCTTTCCAGGCCGAGAGCACGGCAATGGCCCTGTCCACCGCCTCTTCTTCCATGCGCCCGGAGGCCTCCAGGTTCCTGCCGAGACGGACGCTTTCCCGTTTCCGGCCCAGAACCTCCAAATTTCCGTCCGGCTGAAACCGTGCGAAGAGGTACAGGAAGGACTGCGTGCCCATGTCGAAGACTGCGATTGTGGAGGAACTCACGAATCCCCTTCCAGAACGATCCGTCCGTCCCGTATCCCGAATTTTGGGCTTTTGGCAGTCATCACACGGTCCCCGAATCCGGTGGCGTTGAGCATGAAACGGAGCATCCAGTTCCCGATTTTACGCACCGGAGATCCTGATTTTTTCGCTGATCCGGGATTGAGCTGCTTTGCCTCACCGGCCAGCCATTTCCCCACATCCGCCACGTTCTCCAGGGACATGGGGCGTATCCAGGCCCTGTAAACGATCCTGTACCGCTCCCCCGGGACGAGCCGGTACAGCCAGGCGACATGCAGATCATGGAGGCCTGAACCGAGCTGCCGCAGCTTTTCCCTGTTCACGGGCCTTTTGCCCTCCCTGGAATGAACCTCGTAGCTTTTCTCCCAGATGTCATAGGACAATTTCATGCGCAGCTGCTTTTCTTCCAGAAGCACATCAGCCGGGAAGCCCGATTCCTTCCAGAGCTGCACCTCGACCTCGAATGCGCTGGTCAGGCCTTCAGACAGGCCGGCCATGACATCATCGAGCAGGGGCTGATGGTGAAAATCCAGCACCAGCGAAGCGCTGTCCGTGCGGATCTGCCATCGTCCCTCCAGGCCGCCGCATTCTGCGGCCTGGACGAAAAGCAGGGCGCAAAGCCCGATGGCGGGCAAAACGGTGTTGAAACGCATTTCGGACACCTGAGCTGAAAAAAGGTCCAATCCGCATGAAAAGGATCGTACCGTGGAATGAATCTGCCGGCGAACGCACTCCCCGCGTGCTGCCGCAAAGGATGTGTTCGGGCATCACTGCGGCGCGCCTTGAATGTGCGTCTCCGTTTCCCGCCGGATCGACAATTTCCAACAGCTCAATGCCGGGGATCTTCAATCCGGAGACGAATCCATGACCCGCGTATTGGCGCGAGGGATGCGGCCGTGCTTCACCCTGGGCGACCCTTCAAAATGCACCGCAGTCTCCGGAGCTTTAAGCCGCAGTCCCGGCCGGGCCGTCAGGCCTGGAGAGGCACAGCGTTCATTTTCCATGCGTGGAACGGACCAGGCCGGTCAGCATGCGGCCCACTTCGTCGATCGTCAACAGGATCTCATCCACATTTTTCATGACCTCGAGATCCCTGGACAGGATGACATAGTACTTCAATTCCTCAATGGCATCCTGGCTGACGCGATAGGCGGCCTCCTTTTCATCCGGCAGCCTCCTCATGAATCCGATGGCGATGTTGGCCGGGATGCGCATGGACACCTGGCGGATCAGGGTTCCCAGATCCGATTTTTCATCCTTCGAAAATTTTTTGCTGATTTCAAATATGGAGAGGACCAGCCCGTGGGCCTTCTGCCAGACGTTGAGCTGCTGGAAATCGGTGAGTTTTTCCGTCAAGGATTTTCCTCCTTCGATTCCGTATTCTTTTTCAGGGTGAGGGATGCGGCATGAATCCATTCCTCGAAAGTCCAGGCGTTGTGGCGGAAAGCCAGAACAGCCATGGAACAGGGCAGGAACCGGTTTTCAGGTCCGACGGCGTCCGGAGCCAGGCGATGAACGAGTCTTTCCAGGAACGGGAGATGGCTGACCAAAAGAAGGGTTTCATTCATGCCGGTCAGGGAAGCGGCTACCGGATCCGGATCATCATTCGGACTTGTGCCGGGCATGATGATGGGACCGGATTTCATGCGCAGGACTGCTGCGAATATTTCCGCTGTTTCAAGCGCGCGTTTTTTGCCTGAATGAAAGATCGACGAGACACCCGGATCGCGTGCAGCCAGCCACCCGGCCACATTTTTGCATTCGGACTTGCCGGGCTCCGTGAGACCGGATCCGGCCTCCGGATCGTAGCGGCCGTGCCTGATCAGGTAAAGCCTTCTTTCCGTTTTTTTAGGGCCGGGATTCATGATGAGCGGAGCTGTTCCGCAATGCGGCGGTAGGCTTCCCGGAAAGGCACCCCTTTCTGAACGAGGGCATACGCCTTCTCAGCTGCGAAAACCTCTTCCGTCAGGTCCGCCTTGCATCTTGCTTCGTTGACCCTGAGCCTGCGGATGACCAGGGACATGATGCCCAGGGAGCGGGCCGTGATGTCCAGGCATTGCATGACGGGTTTCTTGGTCAGCTGGAGATCCCTGTGATAACCGGAAATCAGCCCTGCGGTTGTGGACTGGATTTGAAATCCGCAGGCCGCAGTCTCGTGGAATTTGGCCCGAACCAGCTCGAGGACATCCGGATTTTTTTTCTGGGGCATGATGGAACTTCCGGTGCACAGCGATTCCGGCAGTTCGAAATATCCGAGCGCCGGCAGCGAGAACAGGATGAGGTCCGACGCCGCACGGTTCAGATCCATCATGATCTGTACGCACAGATGGGCTGCGAGGGATTCGAACTTCCCGCGGCTGTTCTGAACGAAAACCGGGCTTTTCTGCACGCGGCTGAAACCGGCTTCGCGGGCGGTCAATTCCCGGTCCAGTTCGATCAGGGGGATTCCGTATCCGGCTCCGGTCCCCAGGGGGCTCTGGTCGATCCAGGTCCGGGTCAGGGCCAGAAGCCGGATGTTTTCGCGCATGGATTCGATGAAGGCATCGCACCACAGGGCCACAGAGGAGACCATGGCCTTGCGGGTGTGTGTGTACCCGGGGTAACGGACACGGCCGCGCCGTTTCTTCAATCCGGCAAGCGCCTGCATGAAGGCATCCGCTTCTTTGCCGATCGCATTCAGCCGGTCCAGCATGTAGAGGCGCATGGCTGCGAGCACCTGATCGTTCCTGGACCGGGCCGTGTGTATTTTTTTTCCGAGATCTCCCAGCCGCCGGGTCAGATGCTGTTCGATCGCGGTATGGCAGTCCTCCTGATCCCTTGTGATCCGGAATTTGCCCTTTTTGTGCAGGTCCAATATTTTCTTCAGCTCCGCGGTCAGCCGGGCGAGTTCTGCAGCAGACAGGATTCCCGCTTTTTTCAGCGTTTTGGCGTGGGCGATCGAGGCGATGCAGTCATAGGCGACCAGGTTTTGGTCCAGCTCCGGATCGTCCCCGACCGTGAATGCCTCAATGCGCGGATCGAGCCTGACTTTTTTCTGCCAGAGTTTCATCTGATGATACGCCTCTCCAGAAGTTCCTGAAGTTCCCTTCTCCCGTCCAATATGCAAAGGATGTAAACATCCTTTCGGATGATTTGATAGATGATTCGATAAGGCTTAAAATGAATTTCCCTGAATTCGCTGATCCCGATCCGTTCAAGCTCCGGAGGCAGATGGCCGCGTTCGGGGAAAGTGGAAAGAGCCAGGCATTTTTCCTCAATCTTTACGAAGACTTGTTCAGCCTTTTCAACGGAATCGGATTGTGAAATATGGCGATAGATGTCGAGGAGGTCCTCCTCCGAGTCCGATACCACATATACGCCGTATTTCATTTTCTTTCCCGGATCCTCGACCGAACGGCTTCGAAGGATTGACTGGCCGGCTTGTAACGCCCTTTCTCGAGGCTGATCCTGCTCATGGACAGTATTTTTAAAAATGCGAGGCTTTCCTGAGTCTGCTCGAAAACCCGGACATCCTGCAGGACAGCCTTGGCCTCGCCGTTCTGAGTGATCACCATCGTCTTCTGCCTGGACGAGACGTCCCGCAGGACTTCAGATGCATGCGCCTTCAGATAGCTGATGGGTTTGACGGATTCGCTGTATTTCATTTTCGGACCTCCATCGGGTATGGACTATAATTTAGTCCTTTAAGAGGTCGTATGCAAATACTTTTTCCCGGGTCCTGCCGGATCTTTTAGGGCCCGATCGATAGGGGCGGGGACATTTCGTATTCCTCCGAATACTAAAACGATCCCCTCAGGGTCAGGATAAAATACCGCGGCGGTTCCAGAAAGCGCTGGCGCAGCGTGTAATGGTAATTCCGGATGTTCTTCCCCTCCGCGGCGATTTCGAATGCGCCCGCCTGCAGGGAAACGCGCACGTCGCTCACGTGCACCGGGACGCGCTGGTCGAATGCCGATCCCTTGACATT
>JAFGEX010000241.1 GCA_016931355.1 bacterium | reverse complement strand
GCGGCGATCATCATCGTGAACGGCCGCAACCTCGACCTGGTGAAATCCGTGCGGGTGGTTTTGAACGGGAATCCCGTGGACGAAATAAAGGCCAGCCTGGACAGGGCCTGGCCGTCGGTAAAAAAAGTCAGCATCCAGGCCGGGAGCCAGGCGAAGATTTCCGAAACATGTGTGCTGCAATTTCTGGATTCGAAAAAGAGCGTTGTTTTTACCTCCAAAGCGGATCAATTCAGGATCAAGATCAGCCCTGCCACGGTGGTTTCTGCAGAGAAGAAAGTCCTCGCTCCGGAAAAGGCGGTTTATACCCCCACCCAGGTATTACCGGTTTCAACGGACCCCTGTGCCAATCCGCCGGCCGTATCAACAGATACTTTCATCGGGCCTGATGCCATGAAGTGGGGAAACAGCGTCAAATGGGCACTGGTATGGCCGGCATCCAGTGTCGAGGGACTATTCGACTTGACAATATCCGGGCTATCGGTTGGAATACCGGCCCTGTTCGACGGTATCCGGAATACGATGACCATCGGTTCGACGGATAAAACCTCAGGCTGCCAGGAATTCACAATTAAAAGCACCGGTCTGGGTTGGAATTCAACCCAGGGGGACATCCAGTTGCAGGTGACTTCAAAACGACGTTTCAACAACCAGATCACCGCGCAAAAGGTCTTGACTGTCCAGGATGTCTGCACCGAATTTGTTCCCACTCTGAAGATAACGCCTTCATCCGTTTCAGCCGGGCAGGCGGCGACTGCCGAAGTCAACCTGACCTGCCCTGCCGTCAAAACCGTCCAACTGTCCCTGCACGCCTTTTACACGGAGGGCAGCAACGCCGGCGCGAGTCAGTCGGGCGTATTCGTCGAGACTTCCTGGCCCGGCATCGAGGCCGGGCAGAAGCGCGTGTCGTTTCCGGTAACCACGTCCGCGGGTGCGCTTTTGGGAGGAAAAAGGTCGTACCAGATCAGATTACAGGCCACCTCCCAGGGCGCGCAAACAAATATATGGAGTTCCTCCTGCCCCTCCGCTCCTCTGGAAGTTGAATATTACACAATCGAGAACGCCCTGACCGTCACCCGCCGGTTGGCGAACGGGACGCCGGTTTTCTTCTGGGATGAGGCATTTACCTTCACCACACGCCTGGACCGGCCGTTCGAAACAGGACATCTGACTCTGCATCCGCCTTCCTTCGAGGTGGTCGGCGATGGCCCGGGAATAGGCGTCGATCCCCAGGAAGTGGATCTGGAAAGCCGGATCTCTTCAACCCGGCCGTGGCAGTCCAATCCAGCGGACGTGGAGGTACAACCCGGACAGCAGACAGTCAACTGGAATTACCCTCTGCGGTCGTCTGTGGCATCTTCAATGCCCTATCTTTACAGGTTCAGCCTGCCGTATGGTCCTTATACGCAACGGCCCCTCACCCTCAAATCCGGCTCGCAGACTTTTGTCATTGCGCTCAGGCCTTCCAATCTTCAGTTTTCCTTTGACTATTACACCGACCCTGAAAGTTCTCCACCGAGTACTTATTTGCCTGTTCCAGTATTGCTTGGCGGTCAGACAGTCAATCTGTACCTTTACGGATACGGCAGCGCCACATGGGAGGGTTACAAGGTGAGCCTGCATATCGATCCAAGCGGCACTGCCTCCCATATCCTGAATACGGCTCATATCCCGGCCGAGGCTGTCCTCAGGCCCATGTTCAATCATCTTCAGCAGCCCCCGGGGAAACAGTTGATGGCAACGATCCCCATCAATTTCACACAAGGGATAGAGCAGAGCGGAAATCTGAAGATTATCGCCAACGTGGAAGTGACAGGGGAAACTTTAGCGCATTCCATTAACATTATGCCTCCCTCGTCCACGAGCATCAATATGCCTGCTGAAATACGGGGCGGCAGTCAACTCTATGTTGATTTTTACAGCTCAGGAGTCACGCCGTTCAGGAAGACAAAAGTGTCGATCCAAAGCAGCGATCCCAATGTGGTGCCTTCAAGACCGGAATTCGAACAGGTCTGGCCGTTTAATTCGAGCACAAGGATTTATCTGCAAACGGCGCAGGTTGCACAAGAGGTCGGTGTGACGCTGACATTCAATCTTCCCAACGAGACCGTACAAAAATCCGTTGTCGTCAAGCCGTGACGATCCGGTACGGCCATGATCATCCGGGCCCTGATTAACCAAGGCAACTTCATCAACGAGGCCGATGAGAGCAACGACTCGCTGCAGCAGGGGCTCACGTGCGGTCAGTCGATTCCTGAAACAGTGCCGGGTGCACTCCTCTTTCAAGGCGGAGAACCGTTCATGCGAAGATCCGGTTAGTAGAAGGAAAAGGCAAAGGGCCATTTCCAAAGGGGAGGGATTGAAATGATGCGGCGGAACCATTCGAAATTATCTATTTTAATCGTCTTGACCGGCGTGATCCCGCTTTTCACCCAGCCCAACCGTCCCTTGAAAATCAACGAATTCATGGCGTGCAACACCTTCACGCAGCTCAATCCGCAGCTGTCCGATTTCGAGGACTGGATCGAGATCTACAACGACAGTGACCAGGAAGCGGACATGGGCGGGTTGTATCTCACCGACGATCTCGATGATCCTTTCAAATGGTGGATTCCGCAGGGCCTGGTGATCGGTGCGCGGAATTTCTTCATCTTCTGGGCCGACGGCTCAGGCTTTGAAAACCGGGCCGGCTTCAAACTCAGCCAGAACGGCGAAAGCATCGGAATTTTCGACTCCGACGGAGCCGTCATCGACACGCTGACCTTCGGACCGCAGTTTTCCGATGTCTCCTGCGGACGTTACCCGGACGGCGGACCGGCCAGGATGTATTTCGGTGCACCTACATTCGGCGTCGGGAATCTCCCCGGCGTTACGGCTCCGCGAAGAGCGGAGGATCCGGTTTTTACCGTGCCCGGTGGCCTATATCAAGGGTCTTTGTCCGTCTCTCTCCTCGCAGCGGACAACAGCAGGATCTATTTCACCGTGGACGGTGCCTTTCCGGATACCGGAGCAGTCCCCTATTTGAATTCCATCGAGGTCGATGCGTCGACGGTCATTCGTGCAAGGGCATACCGGGACGGATATCTGCCGAGCCGGGTGGTTACGCAGACGTACATTCTGAACAAAACAATTCGTCTGCCTGTCGTGGCCCTTTCCACGGATCCCGGTTTCCTGTTCGATCCGGAAATCGGCATCACGCCGGGTTTGTGCGTGGATACGGAAGTCGGTGCACCCCCGCCGTTCGATCCGGAAGCCAATTTCTGGAACGATTGGGAAAGACCGGCTCATATCGAGTTTTTCGATCCCGGGGAATCAGGACCATTCGGGCTGGATGTCGGCATACAGGTTTTCGGTGGCTATTTCGGAAGGCAGATCCCGCAGAAGGCGTTCACGGTTTTCATGCGGGACAAATACGGCGCGGAAGAGATTGAATATCCTCTCTTCCCATGCAAAGCCGTGACCCGGTTCAAGCGTTTTGTCCTGCGCGCTTCCAGCAATGATTTCAACAGGACTTTCTTTCGGGACGGCATGATGACCACGCTTCTGATCGGCAGGATGGACGTGGATTACCAGGCCTATCGCCCGGCCGTCGGCTATGTCAACGGGCAATACTGGGGGATTTATAATATACGCGAGAAAATGAATGAATACTATGCGGAGAGCAATTACGGGATCGACGCGGAGGACGTCGAATGGATGCAAAATGTAGACGGGGTGGCGACCGGAGACGGGGATGGTTATCATCAACTGATGGAATATGTCGGGAGCCATGATATGGCCGATTCCTCGGTCTATGCCCATGTTCAATCCCTGGTGGACATCGACGAATTCATGAATTACCACATCGCCCAGTTCTATTTCCGGAATCATGACTGGCTGGTGCAGAACATCCGGTACTGGCGGGAAAGCAGCGGCGGCAAATGGCGCTGGATGCTCTATGATCTGGACTGGGGTTTTTCCGGAGAGATCATGCAGGGGACCGAACAGTACAAAACCAATTCCATCCGGTGGGCATTGAACTTGGGCGAGCTGGCGCTCTTGTTGGGCAAGCTGATAGAAAATTCCGGCTTCAGGAATGAATTCATCCAGCGTTTTGCAGCGCATTTGAACACGACATTCCGCCCGGACCGCGTCATCGGCATCATAGACAGCCTGAAAAGGAACATCGAGGCGGAGATGCCGGCCCACATTCAACGCTGGAATGCGCCCGAGGACATGGCTGCATGGGAAAATGAAATCCAGGTTCTGAGGGAGTTCGCCGCAAACCGGCCGTTTTTTGTGAGGGAGCATCTGACCGAAGTTTTCGATCTTTCCGGCCTGGTGCATCTGGGCTGTCATGTGTCCGGCGCGGAGCAAGGGTTCATTCATGTTGCCGGCGTACCCGTGGCTACGCCGCATTTCGAGGGCCTTTTTTTCACCGGCGTGCCGGTCCGGCTGACCGCTTCAGCGAATCCCGGCTACCGTTTTGCCGGATGGAGCGGGATGTCGGAGGGGACGAACAGGGAAATCTCGGTCGTCCTCTCATCTGATGCGGACATCACGGCGAATTTCGAGCCTGATGTCCCGAACTCTCTTGTCATCAACGAAATCCATTATCATCCATCCGATGATTGGCAGGGAACGGACGACAACTATGAATTCATTGAGCTGTACAATCCGGCAGGAAAGGATATTTCCCTTTCAGGATGGTCTTTCCATGACGGGATTGATTTCATATTCCCGGACGGCGCAGTCTTGCGGCCGGGTGAATACCTGATTCTCGCGAAAAACCTCGTGACTTACAAGGAAGCCAGCTGCGCGGTCTATGCATTCGAAAAGAATCTCGGCAATGCGGGTGAATTGATCAGCCTGTACGATGATCAGGGTTGTCTGATCGATTCCGTGCATTATTCCGACAGTCCTCCCTGGGAGGCTTTGGCGGATGGTGGGGGGTATTCCCTGGAACTGATCCATGTGAATCTGGACAACGGCCTGCCGGCCAGCTGGCGTGCCAGCTCCGCGATCGGGGGCTCTCCGGGGCTTCCGAACGGAAGCACTTTCGCAGACGATGTCCGGGCCGCACCGGTTTCCATTCATGTCGGC
>JAFGEX010000240.1 GCA_016931355.1 bacterium | reverse complement strand
GGAAATAGTTGTCCGCAAGAAGCGCATCCGCCCTGGAGGACAGGTATTTTTTCAGCGACGGATCCGAAGTCAGGAGGGCTGCCTGCCGCAGGTCGTCCGCGATGCGGATCAGCGCATCCGTATAATAATCCGAATAGGGGACTGCGGTCAGGGATTTCCCCTTGCGCCGGATCACGCTGAAATTGCTTTCGAATGCCTCTTTATCCTCCGGGCGGGACTTCAGCCAGGATTCGTATTCGGCGCGTGTCAGGTCGGGCGGGTAAAAATTGGCGCCGGCCGGCTTCGGCAGGCTGTTGATGAACGGCGCATTGCCGTCCAACCGGTCCCAGGGGCCGAACATGATGTTGAAATAATCCAGGTAATGCCGGTCGTCCGGATTTTTGGAGCGCGCCAATTCGTTGCGTATTTTTCCGTTCAGGCTGAACACCTGATCCAGGAATATTTCATCGATCTCCCGGGATGCCTTTACCAGGAGTTTCACCACCTGCATTTCCTGCACCGGCAGATGGGAAAGGTCATGGGTCAGGACAACCGGCTCGAATTTGGCGAGCTGTTTTTGGACATGTTCCACAGGAGCTTTCTCCTCTATGGAGGGGGACGAGCATCTGCCGATGAACGCGCAAGCCATCAGCACGAAAAGGGTCTCTCCGAAGCGCATAAAAGGATTCCTCCCGGTTTCGATGGTTTACGGAAACCAATATAAATAGTTTTACGAAGATTCGCAAGCCGGTGCGGCCGGACCTGCAACCGGATCCGCCTGCGGCGGATTAACCCCTTTGGAAGGCCCGCCCCCGGGATCCCTCGGGCGCCGGGCGCATGCCGCCAGACTGTCCAGTTCGACGCAAATCCCTGCCCCCAGGATCCCTCAAGCGCAGGGTATCCTCGGGATCATTGCAGGCACTGTCCTGTGATACACTGGAAACTGCGCGATAAGTCTGAAAGTGCGTGCATTCTCCGCAGCCCACACGCTTGTTTTTAAACCGGATTTTCCGTGAGGTAAAAAAGCAAAAAACAGATATTCCCTGCAAATGGAAAATTTACCGGCTCCTTGCTGCCGGGAAATATCCATAAACAAAAATCTGACATGTAATATATGCCATAATGGCGCCAATTAAAGCGAGATATATCAATATGGCATACATGCTGAAATTTTGACTGATTTGTCCGAATGATGTTCTTATCAGTCTAAACAACTGAAATAAAGATAATTACATTTAATAATTATGATTGGCATGTCCGTTGCATAAACAAGAAATAGCTTGACAATAAAAAACAGAAAGGAGATACAACCATGTCAATCGTCAAATACAATCCTGTGAAGAGCGTAGCCCTGTTTCCTGATCTGATGGACCGGTTTCTGGAAAATCCCGACCTTTTTCTGCAGGACACGCTGAATGTTTCATGGTGTCCTGCCGTGGATGTGTCCGAATTCGAAGACCGCTACGAAGTGGAGGTAGAGGTTCCCGGCATGAAGAAGGAGGACATCAAGGTGTCCTTCGAGGACGGCATACTCCGGCTCACCGGGGAAAAGAAACAGGAAGAGAAGACGGACAAGAAGAACTTCCACAGGATAGAGAGAAGCTACGGCAGTTTCGAACGGGCCTTCAGGATTCCGGCCGACGTCCAGTCCGAAGCCATCAAGGCGAGGTATGACAACGGCCTGCTGACCATCACGATCCCCAAGGCTGAGGCTGCGAAACCCAAGCAGATCGAAATCAAGTAAGCAAGCTGCAGGCAGAAAAAAGGAGCCCCCGGAGCCATTTGCGCGGGGGCTTTTTTATTGCCTCAGAGGGCCGGCCGGTTTTTCCGGCCACAACCGGTTCAACCTGCGCAGAGAGGCGTGAAACTGGAAGCCGAACATTTTGTACATGAGCCTTGCGGCGGCAAAAGGCGAATTCCGGTCTTTTCCATCAAATGACAGTTCCACCAGATCCGCACCCACAACCTGCTTTTTTGAAAAGATCTTTTCGAGGAGCCGGAGCATCTCATCCCAGTTCATGCCCCCGGGTTCCGGCGTGCCGGTTGACCAGATGACGCTCCAATCCAGGACATCCACGTCCAGTGTCACGAAAACAGGATCGGGCAGCCGGGCCAGCGCGGACTCTAGATCGAATTGTCCGGACCGGAATGCATGCATGGTGCATATCTGGATGCTTTCCCTCTTGATGAGGTCCGCTTCCTCCACGGACAGGGCGCGGATGCCGATCTGCAGCGTGTGATGGGTGATTTCCCGGAGCCTGGACATGACGGAGGCATGGCTGTACCGGCTGTTCTCGTAGGACTCCCTCAGATCGGCGTGCGCATCAAGCTGGATGACGGACACGGGGCCGTATTTATCCGTCAGAGCCATGTAAAATCCCTGGCTGATGGAATGGTCCCCGCCCAGTACCACGGTGAATTTGTCCATGGAGAGCAGCCCTGATGCGGCCTTCCGGAGCGTCTGAATCATTTTCACGGGATCTTTCGGAACCGGAGGGGCCTCGAGGGTTGAGATGCCGAGGCGAAAGGGCTCGGCGTCGAGCATTTCGTCGTAAAATTCCACGTACGCGGATGCATCGAGCACCGCATCCGGGGCAAGGCCGGTTCCAAGGCCGTACGACACGCCGCCTTCATAGGGGAAGGGGAGCACGGCGCCTGCGGATGTATTCAGGTCGGTGAATAGGGGCTCCGGAGCCAGAAATGGTTTGCTGTTCAGTTTCATGTCCGCGCCTGTTCCAGTTTGGCCGACAGATCCTGCATGCGGTCCGCGATCCTCTTGTGTTTTCTCTTCCTGCACCGGGTCAGCACATGCGCGGCCAGCAGGGGGAAGATGACGCTGTATTCGCCCCAGATCTGAACCAGCTTGTCCTCGTCAGCCCTGCGGTATTTCCCCCAGGTGACCGCTTCGCCGAATGTGCAGCTCGACAGGCTGCCTTCCCGTTCGACCGCGGTGCCGATCTGAAGGCCCCGGTCCGCGCCTTCATAGGAAACGGACAGGATTTGGCTGATCGTAGGACCTGTCTGCTGAATGAAATTTTTCGGACCGCCGCCGCCGAGTTCGATGAATCCCGTCTTGCGGGAGCCGTATACGATGGAGGCGGAGTCAAAAATGTCCTTCTGGCCGGACAGGCGCAGGGGGAATCCCTCGCGGTCCGTGCGCGTCAGATTCATGGCTATGGAATGGTTGGAAAGCGAATCCCAGAACAGGGGGACGCCGGCCTTTGCACAGGCTGCCACAAAACTTCTTTCCGGGAAGGGAGCCTTTTCCAGGACCCATCGGCCGAGTTCGAAATTGAATTCCCAGCTGGACAGATCTCTCCCGCCCAGCGCTGCGTGGCGGTCCCTGACGAAATCCCGGATGATGGCGTCCTGTGCCTCCAGCGTTTCCTGTTCGCGAATGCCGATGTCGTAGATGCGCGTGTCGCCGTGCTCGCGGAGCTCATCGTCGTCCCAATGCGGGCTGATGCGTTTCACGGGAAGCTTGAAGGCGAAATGAAGGTCATGGTAAACCTGGGCGCCGGTTGAGCAGATTACGTCGATGAATCCCGACTCCAGGAGCGAGATGACCATGCCGCCCATGCCGCCCGCGATTCCGGCTCCGGCGATGCCCAGCCAGAGGGTGTCGTTGTCCCTGACCATCCGGCGGAAAAGCTCGGCGCCCCTCCACACGTTCCGCGCCTCGAAACAGGTGCGGCCTATGGACTCGAGCAGGTCCGGGACGTTCATCTTCGGCTTCAGGCGTACGGGCACGAGATCCGGCGCGTCATGAAACAAGGATTGTTTTTTCATTTGAATCCGGCGGCGTCCGCTTTCCCCGGGGTTTGCCGCGGGGCTGCGGGCGCATGTCCGTGTCCCTTTCTCTTCAGGTCGAGGCTTTCCCGCTGCAAGCTGCCGGGGAGCTTCAATCCTATTTTGTGATGGGAGGAGGCGAAGGTCAATCCATGAGCATCACGGCGGCTGAAAGCACGGTTGTCCACAGACCGTCCTTGTGACCCCGCGCGGACTGGGCGATGCTCCGGCTCATGAACTGTCTGTTGTTCCCGGCCACGTAAAGCTGTTTTCTCTCGTCCCATGCCTTGGCCGGATCGAGTTCGATGCCGAGCGTGGAAGCCAGCATGGTGGCCGCAAGGTCCTCTGCGAAATCCGAAGCCTTTTCATCCGTCTCGCCGAAGGCGTGATGCTCGCTGATGTACCCGTACTGTTTCTTGTCCTTGGGCTGGGCCAGCCCGATGGCTGCGCACAACAGCCGGTTCGGTTCGTTCGTGCATTCCCTGGCCATGACCATGAAGGTGATCTGGCCCGGCCGGATATGCTGGATCCCGGATTTCTTGGGGATGATTCTACAGTTCGGAGGGAAAATGCTGGAAACGGTCACGATGTTGCATTCCTCGATGTCCGCATCCCTCAACGCCAGTTCGAAACTCTGCAGCTTGTTCCGGTGATATCCGACACCCTTGGTGAAGAACATCCTTTTCGGTGTGAGATTCTGCAATTTTCATCCTCCGCGTTGGAATTTTTTGCCGGCGGTTTTAATCACGGCGGCTATGGGACGGGAACGCCTTGAATGGGATGAAGCCGGCCCGGCGACCCGCTGCCGGATCTTTCTATCAACTTGTAAAATCAGGGCAAAAGGTAGTCAACAATTTAAAAAAATGCAATAAAAAATTAAATGAAAGCAGGATCCGGTCCGGTCGGCACCTTTTCCTGGCTTGTGATCTCTTGCCTGCGGTTTGAGATTTCCCTATGCATCAGGCCGAGAGCGCATTCCCCGGGGCTTGCCCCGGGCTTTGTCCCGGGGAATGCGGGCGAATCCAAATGGCTTTTTCCTGCAGATCGAAGATTCCCCGGCAGTGAGCTGCCGGGAGCTTCAATAAAGGGTCGATTCAACTTTTTCCCTGCGGTGATGACTTTTTGAGTGCGGTTGCTTGAGGCTTCAGGAAACATCCACAAGGCACCTTCCAGGGTGTATTGCAGTCGATGTTCCTGACAATGTCTATATAATGTAGTAAATTCCTGCATGATTCGATGGGATGAACGCAAGGACAGATGGTTGATCAAGAACCGCGGCATCTCTTTTCAGGATGTTGCCGACCGGCTGATCGACGGCCGTTTTCTGGATATTCTGGAGAATCCAATAAGAAAAAATCAGCAGATTTTTATTCTCTCCATCCAGGATTACACCTGGGTCGTTTCCTTCACCATCGATGAAAAAGACGTCATTTGGTTGAAAACAGCCTATCCGAGCCGGAAATTTTATAAACATTATAGAGGAATCCATGAAAAAAAAGATGACACTGAATCCACTGGAAACGGCGATTGAATCTGAAAGCCGACGTTTTGTCCCCATCGGCGGCAGAAGGAGAAAACGCATCGAGGAAATATTGGAAAACACGCGCAAAACGCGAAATATCAACATCCGGATCAGTGAGATGGATCTCGCGCAGCTCAAGCAGAGATCCGAAGCGGAAGGCATTCCCTATCAGACGCTCATCTCAAGCGTGCTCCATAAATATGTGAGGAACCGTTTGGTGGATGAGAAGGAAATCCTCAAATCCATCAAGTTGTTGACCCAATCCGATTGACGGACTCGCCATTCCGGTCATTTTGGAGTGCGGCGGCCTGCTGCCGCACAAACTGTCACGCCGTTTTAAAACTGCGTCGCAGTTAATGTGATCCTATCAAATTCTCCGGCATCCCTTCCACGAACGCCCGTATCTCGTCCCGCACCCGGCGGTAATGGTTCAGAGCCTCTTCCTCTGTTTTCGCGGTTTTCGCCAGTTTCGGGGGATCGTCGAATCCCTTGTGTATCCGGATGGTCCTGCCGGGGAAGAACGGGCAGGACTCGTTTGCAGCGTCGCATACGGTGATCACATAATCGAATTCCAGGTGCATCAGTTCCTTGAGATGCTTGGACCGGTGGCCGGAAATGTCCACGCCCGCTTCGGCCATGACCTTAACTGCGAGCGGATTCAGGCCATGCGTCTCGATCCCCGCGGAATACGGCTCGATTTCATCCGACTTCAGGAAACGCGCCCAACCTTCCGCCATCTGGCTGCGGCAGGAGTTGCCGGTGCAGAGGAAGAGGACTTTTATTTTCGGAGGCTTGTTCATCCTTTCCGGCCGTCTTTTTGTTCCCACAGCTTCAGATTCCGGTCTATCAGCTCCCTGTGAAAACGAACGTGATCCGTGTAATCGGCAATAGCCCTCTCCAGGTCGATCCGGCCGTACTGGGAATGGATATACGCGTAATGCTTCCAATCGTGATCGACAAGCCTGCGAAGATGCCCGGCCATGTAACGCCGGATCAGCCTGATCAGGGCAACGGTTTCTTCGAGATCATGCGATTGGTAATCCAGTGCGGATGTCCAGGTGCCGTCGAATCCGAGGACCTGCGTTTCCGGCTGGGCGATGCCCCTGCGGTAGCGGTGGAAATTCGCCGCATCCACGTCCAGGCAGTGCACGATCTGCTCCAGGATGGACCAGGCGTCGGGAAACGGTCTGAATTTTAAAACCTCCGGCGGCAGCTTGAGAACATCGTCGAATGCGTCGGAGGATTTTTCGAAGGAATCGATGAGGCTTCTTTTCTCGCCGGAAGTCATGAGAAATCCCCTTC
>JAFGEX010000239.1 GCA_016931355.1 bacterium | reverse complement strand
CGCATGTCATAGCTGGCTGCGGTCCCGCTGTACCCGTCATTGCCGGGCGCCTTCCAGCTGAGCAGCACGGATGTTTTGGTCGGCGAGAAATAGGCGAAATCAATGGGAGCGGCCGGCGCCACCACGTCGGGAAGCTGGGATTCGATCTGGAAATTGTCGATGAAGTAATTTCTGGCCGTTCCCGTGTTCCCCCGGAACATGACGCCGGAATAGAGCGTGTCTGAATTGCCGGCCAGCCTGTTCTGATCGCTGATGTTGATGATGGTCTCGCCCCGGTTGGGAACGGACACGGAGAGCGCATTCTCCGCTTCTCCTCTCCGGTAGGTCACCTTCAGAATATCCCCAGGCTGCAGCGCGGCCATGGTCCCGGCCGGCGTGGGGATGTCTGCTCCGACGTCCGCCACCCCGTTGACAATGGTCTTGACGTTCACCTTGTTGTTGTACACCCAGACCAGGTATCCATCGGCATCTGCGACATCCGCCTTGTCCAATCCGACAGCCAGTCCGACGCTGGACAGGGCTCCCACATCCGCTGTGCCGTGTATCTTCATGGAAACGGTCGTCAGGTTCTTGGATTTCTTCCAGATCGCCAGATTGTCCCATGCCGTGTTGTCAATCGTGGGGTAAGTCAGCGCCCCGCCGCCGCTCTCCCCCACGTCCCGGATGGTCATACCGGCCGTGTAAACCCACTCCGTCCCGATGGCCACCCGGTCGAACTCATCCGTGAAAGAAGGCACCGCGATCTTTTTCAAATGCTGGTAGAAAATATTGGCCATTTCCCTGTAGCCCAGCGTGTTGGGATGCACGCGATCCACATCGAGAAAGTATTCGGTCTGCTTGGCATAAAAAGGAGTCCATAAATCGACAAGCTTAATCTTGTCTGAATTGATTTCCTGTACCAGTATTTCCACGGCATTGTTGAAATTGATGGTTTCCGCTGCGGCTCCCGGCGTGTTCAGTTTCGGGATGATCTTGCAGAGCAGCAGATAATCCACATTCGCATTCTGGATGAATTTCCGGACCAGAATGTTGAGCTGCCACATGACGCTGCCTTCTTCACCTGAATTGCCCAGGGGCATACCCACGCCGACATTGTTCGTGCCGATTTCGAGTATGACGATGTTCGGTTGATAGGTGTCGATCACGTTTGTGATGTCGCCCTTGGCGCTGTCCGGATGGATGAACCATCCGATGGCCGCATTGTCGAAAAAATAACCCTTGTAAACGCCTTCGCTCCCGACGAATTCAATGCCTGCAGGGAAATTCGTGGCATCGGCATCCAGAAGATCGAAAAGGTATTTACGATATCCCTCTTCACCCGCGGGCGGAGGCGCGTTGTTCACCTTGCCCCAGGTGATGGAGTTGCCGACCGGCATGATGCGGTCCGCGGCAATGGCCTGCGCGCCAGCCCATCCGATGAGCGCAAGCAAAGCCCAGACGCATATCCGGTGCATAGCATTACATAAAGAAGAGATGATTTTCATGGGTTTTCCCCTCTTAAGGCAATGAGAAAATACTGCATGCGGAGTCATATTAGCAAAAAGAATGCCATGTACCACCCATCGAAGCTATGGTTTATTATCTTGTTTTTGATAAGGTTAGACATACCCTAAGCCATCCGTGCCCCGGCGCTGAAAAATGGACCGGATAAAAATCACGATACGTGTTCGATTTTCAACCAATGCAAAGGGCAGCCGAAAATCCTCCGTTTTACGGTTAAAAATTGCTGTTATTGATCCGTCAGTGCGCGCATTCCCTGCGGATTGACGCGGAACAAGCGTATGAACAAACGGCCGTTCTTGCCTGTCTGCCTTTGTCTTTAAAAATTTCTGTTTTAGACAAGAGACATTTTTATTATATTGTAAAAAAAGAAGGCGTTCTATTCGCTCGATGGAATCTGACAGTAAGCGCATTCCCGGCAGCCTGCCATTGAGTGAGCGAGCGTCCATGACAGGGGATCCGTCTCAAAAGACCGGAAAGGGGACCTTTTTTCAGCCCATCCGTTCAATCTCCAAAATGATAATCGCCTTTTAAGACATCCCCGCAGCCCAGATCCAGGATTACCCGGCAGCCTCCTGCCGGGGAGATTCAATTTGACAGCGGGCGTATCCCCCGGCCGCTTGCCGCGGGTGAAGCCTTACTTACCAGCAAAAAGGAGACCTTCGGTGCGGAGGAATCATTTTTTCTTATGGCCGGTGTTTCTGCTGTCGTTATTGCAGGCTTCCGTGTGCATCGTTAACAACAGCCCCAAGCCGTTCAGCATGGATGAAGCCTATCCCTTCGCATGGAATGCCCATCAAATCATGGAAAACGGGGCGGGCGCGCTCGGGGAAAGGCAGGCCGATTCGCCGGAAGAGACACGCCTTGAAATAGCCCATTCGCCCCTGTATATGCTCACGCTTGCGCTCGGTTTTAAAATTTTCGGGGAAACCGAAAGAACCGGAAGGCTTCTGGGCGTCCTTTGCCTGGGGCTGACGCTGTTTTTCTTATTCAGGATCTCCGGAATCCTGAACGGCGAGGAAAACCGTCTGCCTGTCTGGCTGATTGCCGCATCCATGATCGCCGTCAATCCCTATATGATGCAGCACGCCCTGCTGATCGATATAGACCCCACCCTCCTCACCCTGTCCATGACCGCAGTGGTCTATTTGTATTTAAAATACGACCAGACCGGAAAATCCGCCTGGCTTTGGGGCGCAGGGCTTGCATTCGGAATCGCGCTGTGGGCAAAAGAGATGACGCCGCCCGCCATCCCGGCCGCCGTTTTTCTGTACGAGGGATTCCGTCGTTCATGGAAAAGAGCCTTTAAAAACTCGCTGTTGCTGCTGGCCTCCGGTATCCTTTTTTTCATCGCGACCTGGGGCCTGTTCTGCCTGGCCTTCGGCGTGCCGCCTCTGGTTTTCATCCGCTTTCTCCTCGCCAGCAAGGGATTCTGGTTCACGGTTTTCAGCCATACTCAGGCTGTGCTTTTTGTCGTGAAGTCCGTTCTCTTCTGGCTTTCCCCGCCGTTCTGGATCCTGGTTTTATTGCTGATTTCCGGCAGGATTGCCTTAAAACAAGGCCGTGAAAGCCGGAACCCTGTGGATTTCCTGATTCTCTACGCCGTTCTTTTGATGGCCTACACCCTGGTCTATATTCCCCTGTCCACCAATCTCATGCTGGTGAAATACGCGTACCCGGCCTTCCCGGTCCTCTTCCTGGCCGTTGCAGCCCGCATCCATCATGCGGTCCGGGACAAGGCCTGGATCGCCTGGACGGCTTCCACAGTCCTGATCACGGCCTATTATTATTTATTCCGCCTGGGGGATCCGTTCTTGCAACTGTATCAAAACCGGCTCCCCTTTACCGGTAAGACGATGCTGCTCTTTCTGGTTCCGGTTGTTCTTCTGACCGTGCTGATGAAAATCCTGCGCACGCGCCTGCATTGGAGGGACTGCCTGCTGGGTGCGGCGATACTGGTCTATTGGCCCATGAACGCCGCGGTTTTACAGAAACAGGCCGGCGCCCCGTACTGCACGTCTCCCTCCTGGTACAATTACGGGGAAAAGGGACTGAAAGAGAGCATCGCCTATCTGGCTTCTCATCTTGAGCCCGGCGACGAAATCATCGCCCGCAAGGACATCGGGTATTACCTGAATAAACGGTACGGCCTCAGGACCCTCTATCATTATCCCCTTTTCAGGGGAGACCGGCGACAGGGGCTTAAGGAATTCCAGGCCGTTTATCCCGGCCGGAACATACGGTTCGTGGTCCTGGACCGGCTGTCCACGGGCGCTTACGCGGGGGAGATCGTCCGGCCCCATTTCGACCTTGACAGAGAGTTCGGAGATTTTTATATTTACCGATCCGGTAACCGAGAGTAATCCACCATGAAAATCCTGAAATTCGGCGGATCCACGCTGGATTCGCCGGAACACATCTTCCATGTCCTGAAGACGATTGAAAAATCGTACAAGGAATACGGTTCGATCGCAATCGTCATTTCGGCCCTGAAGGGCATGACGGACCTGCTCATCGAGATGAGCCGCCGCGCGGAGAAGCATCTCCTCGATTACAAGGATCTGTTCCAGGTCTTTTCCGAGGGGCATCTCGAGCTGGTTCATTCCCTTTTTTCCACCCGGGAAAAGCCGGTCCGCGAGGAGGCGGTCCTGCTCCTCGACGAGCTGAAGGACACCCTGCACGGCGTGTACCTGGTCAAGGAACTGACGCCCAAGACGCTCGATTTCATCCTCGGTTTCGGCGAGCGCCTTGCCGCCATGATCGTCACGCGGGCGCTTGCCCAGCGCGGCATGGACGTGGAATGCCTGGACACACGCACGGTCATTGTCACGGATGAAAATTTCGGGGCTGCCAGGGTCCATTATGAACAAACGGTGACCAACATCCTCGAATACATGTCCCTCCATCCTAAAATCCAGGTGATCACCGGGTTCATCGCCTCCACGGTCCGGCACGAAACCACGACGCTGGGGAGGGGGGGCTCCGATTACACGGCCACCCTTTTCGGCGCTGCGCTGAACGCGGAGGAAGTGGAAATCTGGACAAATGTGGATGGCGTGATGACCGCGGATCCGCAGAAAGTGCCCCAGGCCATTTCCATAGACCTGATGAGCTATGAAGAGGCCATGGAGATGACCCATTTCGGCGCGCGCATCATCTATCCGTCCGCGCTGCAGCCCGTGGCGGCCCGGAAAATTCCGATCCGGATCCGGAACACTTTCAACCCCGGATTCGCCGGGACCCTGATCAGCGACCGTTCGAAATCCTCCTATCCGGTGACAGGCATATCGTCCATCGACCACATCGCCCTGCTGCGCATCCAGGGGAGCGGTATGATCGGCGTGGCAGGCATTTCGAACCGCCTGTTCAACGCGCTGGCCAGGCACGACATCAGCGTCATCCTGATCACGCAGGGCTCGTCCGAGCATTCCATCTGCATCGCCGTGCACCCCGATTCCGCCGAATCGGCGCGGGAGGCCGTTGAGCGGGAATTCGGCCTGGAAATCCAGACCGGACAGACCGACCCGGTGATCGTGGAGTACGACCTGTCCATCCTGGCCGTGGTCGGCGAAAACATGCAGAAAACAACCGGCATTTCCGGCCGGTTGTTCCAGGCCCTCGGGAAGAACGGCATCAACGTCGTGGCCATCGCACAGGGTTCCTCTGAGCTCAACATCTCCGTGGTGGTGAACAAATCCGATGAATCCAAGTCCCTGAACGCCGTGCACGAAGCCTTCTTCCTGTCGCACACCAAGACCCTGCACCTGTTCGTGGCCGGGACCGGCCTCATCGGAGGGACGCTGCTCAGGCAGATCCGCAACCATTCCCGGCAGCTGGCTGAAAAATCCGCACTGAACATCCGCCTGATCGGCGTGGGCAACATCGACCGCATGCTGCTTTCGGAAAACGGCATTGACTACGACGGATGGGAGGAGCGCCTCGACGCGTCCCAGTCCGTTATGAACCTGGACCGTTTCATCCAGAGCATGATCGCGATGAACCTTCCCAACACCGTTTTCGTGGACGCGACCGGAAGCGACGAACCGGTGCGGCATTACGAGGCGATTCTCAACGCGAGCATCTCCATCGTCACGCCGAACAAGATCGCCAACTCGGGGCCCTATGAACGGTATAAAACCCTGAAAGACGCGGCAGCCAGGCACGGCGTCAAATTTCTCTTTGAAACAAATGTGGGCGCCGGGCTGCCGGTCATCAGCACCCTGAACGACCTGTTGTCCAGCGGAGACCAGATCAAAAAAATTGAAGCGATCCTGTCCGGCACGGTCAGCTATATCTTCAACACCTTCCGGCAGGGGCTTGCGTTCAGCGCGGTGGTGCGCGAAGCCCAGAGAAAGGGATTGTCGGAACCGGATCCCAGGGATGATCTGAACGGCAGGGATGTCGCGCGGAAACTGCTCATCCTGGCCAGGGAATGCGGATACTCCCTGGAACCATCGGATATCGAACTGGAGAACATCCTTCCGGAGAACTGCCGCTCCGCGCGCAGCGTCGAGGATTTTTTCAGGGAGCTCGAAAAGGTGGACGGCGATTTCGAGAACCTGCGCCGCGAGGCCGAGGAGGACGGCTGCGTGCTCCGGTATGTCGCGACGCTTCAGGACGGCGCCGCCCGCATCTCTCTGCGTTCCGTCGGACCCGAGCATCCTTTCCGGACCCTGTCCGGCAGCGACAACATGATCGTGTTCACGACCGAACGATACCAGGAGAGGCCTCTGGTGGTGCAGGGGCCCGGAGCCGGCGCGGAGGTGACGGCAGCCGGCGTTTTTGCGGACATCATTCGAATCGCCCATTACCTTTCATAAGGATGAATATGCAGAATAAAATACCGGTCGCCGTACTCGGAGCCACCGGGATGGTCGGCCAGCGATTCGTTTCTCTGCTGTCGGACCACCCCTGGTTCGAGATCCGCATCGTGGCCGCCTCGAGCCGGTCCGCAGGCAGGCCCTATGCGGATTCGGTGCACGGCCGCTGGACGCTTCGGGAGCCTGTTCCGCCTGCTGTCGGCAGGCTGAATGTGCTGGAGGTCGAGAAGGACATGGCGAAAATCGCTTCCGAGGCCCGGATGGTGTTTTCCGCGCTCGCCATGGAAAAGGCCAGAATCGCGGAGATCGAGAATGCCTATGCCGGCCTGGACGCGGCCGTCATATCCAACAACTCCGCGCATCGCTGGACTCAGGATGTGCCCATGCTCATGCCGGAGATCAACCCGCATCACCTGGACCTCATCGGCATCCAGCGGAAAAACCGCGGATGGAAAAAGGGCCTGATCGTGGTCAAGCCGAACTGCTCGATACAGTCGTACGTGCCGGTGCTGGAGGCCTTCAAGCCTTTCGGCCCTGAGAAGGTCATGGTCTGCACCTGCCAGGCGGTTTCAGGCGCTGGAAAGACCCTTGAGTCCTGGCCCGAGATGGTCGACAACGTGATCCCGTTCATCGGCGGGGAGGAAAAGAAGTCGGAGGACGAACCCCTGAGGATATGGGGCACGATCCGGAACGGCGTCATCGAGCCTGCGAAAAAACCGGTGATCTCGGCCACCTGCATCCGCGTGCCTGTCACGGACGGGCATCTGGCGTCCGTGCATGTTACGTTCGGAAAGAAACCGTCCAGGGAGGATTTGACCGACGCCATCCGGCAATTTGAGAATCCGCTGGCGGGATTGAAACTCCCCTCTTCCCCCGGCGCGTTTATCAAGTATTTCGACGAGGAGGACAGGCCACAGACCCGCCTGGACCGGGATTTCGAGCGCGGCATGGGCATCACGGTCGGAAGGCTGCGGGAGGATTCCATCCTGGGCTGGAAATTCATCGCCCTGTCCCACAACACGCTGCGGGGGGCTGCAGGCGGCAGCGTCCTGACCGCGGAGCTGGTGACCGCCAAAGGCTATGCGTCCTGACGGTTCCTGCGTTTTTCCGG
>JAFGEX010000238.1 GCA_016931355.1 bacterium | reverse complement strand
CGCATGTCCCGCAGGGCGATGATCTGCCGGATCTTGGATTTCAACTCCGCCACAGCCTGATTCCTCACGATCCAGGCCTCGTCCTCCACCGCCTTGAGAAGATCGTCGATGACCGGGTAATCCCCGAGCCGGCCGATCGCCTCGACTGCAGCCCAGCGCACATCCACGGAAGCGGAACGGAGGATTCTCGGCTTGACGAGATGCTCGATGGCGCGGGCATCGCCGAAACGGCCGAGGGAAATGACCGCCGCGTGCTGAATGCCCGAGGACGGATCCTTCAATTGCTCCAGAAGCGCGGGATAGACGGATTTGTCCCTCTCATATCCGAGCGCGATGATCGCCTCCCGTCTCGCGCCCGTATCCGCTCCCTGAACAGCCTCCCGGATGAGTTGCTTGACCTCGCTCACGGCCCTCTCTTCCACTCAAATCCTCTCGATATAACCCTGGCAGTCGCCGTTGATGTTGAAGGACCGGACGCTGTAATCGCAATCGATGGATGCAATGGCCGAAACCGCAGCCCTGAAACAGCCGATGCGCGCGCAGGTGAGATCCCGGATGGCGAATCCTTCGTCGATCAGGGTCTGGCAGGATTTCAGGTACTCGCAACGGTGAACCGTGATGTTCAGGCGGTTCGGATTGACTTCCTCCAGTTCGAACTCGCTTTCGTCCGGGAATACGCCGCTCATCACGCCGATCTGGATGTACTGTTCAACGGCCGACCGGATCGAATTCGCCTTTTCCACGCGCATCCCGTACTCTGTGCCCAGCATGCGCAGGTAATGCTGCACCGAATGGTCATAGGCCCTCTCGCAGAACACCTTGGGCCTGGTGCCGTGAAAATCGCGCGCCGCTTCTTCCAGGGCGCTGAGCCAGGACAGCGCCACCATCCATCCGGCTTCTTCCTTCTTGATCTCTACCATTGGGATTCCTTTAGGAATTCTTGGATTTTTTCATCACTTCCAGTCCGGAAAGACCGAATTTCTCCAAATGCATCCGGACCTCGTCCGCTGTCACCGGCCTGCCCAGCTTCCTGCCGAGACTCTCGGCGAGCCTGACCGGCCCGGCCTTGGAATTCTCCGCCCAGAGCTGTACCAGAACCACCCTGTCGGCCTCGGTGAGATGAGCGGGTCCCCGGGCCTTTTCGGGCGCCGGCCTCTCTTCCAGGGGCAGCTTTCCAGACCGGATGATCTGATAGGTGTCGCGGGCAATGGCCAGTTCCTCGTTGGTCGGGATGACCAGCACCTCGACGGCGCCTAAGCCGATTCGGGTCTCGTGGGCCTCGTTCTTCGCCGGATCCACCTGAATGCCCAGGGATTCCATATGCTCCAGCGAACGGCCTCTCACAAAAACAGAATTTTCCCCGACGCCGCCTGTGAACACGACGGCATCCGCCCGGCCGAGGGCCGCCATGTAGGCGCCGATGTATTTCCGGACGCGGTAGCAGTAGATGTCCAGGGCCAGTTGATGCCTGGCGCTGCCCCGTTTCGCTTCCGCCGTGATCTCGCGCATGTCGTTGGAGGTCCCGGTCAGGCCGAGCATGCCGCTGTTCTTGTTGAGTATGGAATCGATCTGGGATGCGGAAAGGTTCTCACGCTGCATGATGTAGGGCACCAGGGCCGGATCGATGTCCCCGCATCGGGTTCCCATGACCAGACCCTCCAGCGGTGTGAAACCCATGGACGTATCCACGGATTTTCCGCCGTCCACAGCCGTAATGCTGGCGCCGTTGCCGAGATGGCAGGTGATGAGCTTGAGTTGCCCGATCGGACGGCCGATCACCTCTGCCGCGCGCTGTGCGACGAAAAGATGCGATGTGCCGTGGAAGCCGTATTTCCTGATTCCGAGCTTCTCATACAGCGCATAGGGAAGGCCGTACATATAGGCACGCTGCGGAATGGTGTGGTGGAAGGCCGTGTCGAAAACCGCCACCTGCGGCGCACCGGGAAGAAGCCTCTCGCAAGCCTCGATGCCCTTGAGGTTGTGAGGATTGTGCAGGGGCGCGAACTGGATGCAGCGCGTAATGGCCGCCTTGACCTTTTCCGTGATCAGAACGGAACCGCTGAAAGCCTCCCCCCCATGAACGACGCGATGCCCGACGCTTTTAATCTCCTCCCGGTCCCGGATCACACCGTACTGAGGATGCAAGAGCTTGGCGAGCATGATCTCAACCGCGACCTCATGGTTCAGCACTTCCTTGATTTCACGGATCTTGTTCTGACCCCTGGCCTGGTAGTTGATGATCGCATCGCTGGACCCTATTTTCTCCACAAGCCCCTTGGCCAGTTGAGACTGGTCCTTCATGTCGAAAACCTGGAACTTGACGGAAGAACTTCCACAATTCAGTACAAGAATTTTCATAATGCCCTCGAAATCCGAATCATGCTTTTCGCACTCAGGTTTTTTGACGCCTGACGGGCCATATCAAAAAGCCCCATCCATCCCTGCCGGACGGATCGGGCTGCTGATCATGGGGTGAAGGGTGCCCCGGCACTCCGCAACACTTCGGTGCGGGGCCTTTGATCCATGGATACGCGTGTATCCGTTCTTCTTTAATAAAACCTTTCCTCAGAATCACCATATCCTAAAGTAAAGAAAATATCAAAGGAAATCAACTGCTTTTAAATCCGATCCCGAGCGGGTCTGAATGTCTCGTCCCGGCAAATCGAAGGTCATCTCTTTTTCGGGGAGCTTCAATCTGCCGGTTCATCACCTCCGGGAGGACGACCCGTTTCCATCCGCTTTATATTAAACCTGACAGAAAGCGCATTCCACGGGGCTTGCTCCAGGGCCTGCCCCGGGCTCTGATCCGGGGTCTGCTTCGGGCTCTGACCCGGGGTAAGCGAGCGAATATGAATATCTTTTTCTTTGCAGATCGAAGATATCCCGTCAGCCCACTGCCGGGGAGCTTCCATATCTTTATCTTTTACAGATTTCAAAGGAAAAAGCCGTACCGGAGATGATTCGACGTCCGGAGTGAGAAAATTCCGGAGAAGATCGGATGAAACGGACCGGCAGCTCCGCTGCAGGCTGCCGCCGTGGAGCTTCACTCAGCCGGCGAATTGAAGCTCCCCGCCGCAAGCGGCGGGGAATCTTCGATCTGTAGGGAAAATGTTGTTTGTATTCGCTCGCATTCCCCGCGGCAAGCCGCGGGGAATGCGCTCGCTGTCAGATTCATTTTCCACGATCAGCCGCAGGCAACGAATCCGGCGACGGATGCATTCCTGTCCGCATCACCCTTTACCGTGCGGCTGAAAGAACGGGAACCAGAAGGCCTGCTGAGAGGACAAAGAGGATTTTGGATTCAGGTTTTTCACTCAGGCCGGCATCCAGAGCGGACTGAAGATCATCGAAGGGATGCATGAAAACGGATTTCAGAACATCCGGCTCGAGGCAGGTCACAGCCCGGAGGGATACCCGCCCGGCGAGATCCGCGATGCGCGCAGCCTTGTGGAATCCCAGTTTATAGTTCCGGGCCGCCTCGCGAACCACCTCCTCCGGATCGCGCGACGAGGAAAGCAGGCGGACGAAGCTGTCGTTTCCGATGCCTTCGCGGCAGGCGGCAGCCAGGATGAGGATGCCTCCGGGTTTTACCGCGGACCGTGTGTTCTCGATCGCCTTATGCGCCTGGTAGAGACTGCGGTCCAGCGGCGGATCCACGAGGGCAACCACGATGTCGGCCGGCCCTGCGACCGGCACGCCGTAGATTTTTTCAGCAAGCTGCACGGCCCGGTGCAGGGAATCCGCAAGCCCTCCCGCAAACGCCCCGCATACCCGGTTTCCACCGTCCAGCACGGCCTGGATGGAAAAGACGGGCTTGTCCCCCAGAAGCCCGGCTGCCTCGAGCATGTCCTCATGAACAGGATTGCCCTGCAGCCGCATAACCTCGGATCCGGGTTTCATGGCCAGCCGATGGTTCTGTTCAACCGACCGGTAGGCTGCGATACCCGGGAACAGGCCTTTCCTTCCGCCTGTGAATCCGGCGAAATAATG
>JAFGEX010000237.1 GCA_016931355.1 bacterium | reverse complement strand
GCAATCTCACGCTTTTCGGCGCCATCTATAACGAGGTCAACCAGCGTTATGTGGACAAGGTGGATCCGGAGAAATTCCTCAAGGCAGGCGTGGACGGCATGCTGAACACACTGGATCCTTATACCGTGTACATGGAAAAAGAGGATAAATACGACCTGGACGTGCTGACGCACGGCAATTACCAGGGCGTGGGCATCATCCTGAACTACCGGAACAAGGTCGTGACAGTCGCGGATCCGCCGATTCCGGGCACGCCCGCGGAGCGGGCGGGCATCCGGGCCGGGGACAAGATCATTCTGGTTGACGGCGTCGCCACCTCCAAGCTGGGTTACGAGGAGACGGCCAAATCCATCCGGGGGCCGGCCGGGACCATGGTGAAGCTCGGCATCGAACGCGAGGGGGAAGAAAAACTCCTGGAGTTCGCACTGGTGCGTGAGAAGATCACGCTGGAAGACATCCGGTACACCGGTATGCTCCGGGATGATGTCGGCTACATCCTCCTGACCAAATTTTCGAAAAACGCAGGCGAGGAAATGGGCCGGGCCGTTGAGCGGCTGAAGCAGCAGGGCATGAAAAGCCTCATCCTGGACCTACGCGGAAATCCCGGCGGCATGTTGGAAGCGGCCGTGGACGTGGCGGAGCTGTTTCTCCCCAAGGGGACGCTGGTGGTGTCCACACGCGGCCGGAATCGCCAGGCCGTTCAAAAATTCAATTCCACACGCGACCCGCTGTTCGGCGAGAATCCGCTGGTCCTGCTGGTGAACGGCGGCAGCGCGTCGGCGTCTGAGATCGTGGCAGGCGCCATACAGGATCACGACCGCGGCGTGATCCTGGGAGACACCACGTTCGGGAAAGGGCTTGTTCAGACGGTCGTCCCCCTGAACGCCAATGCCGTGCTGAAAATCACCACCATGAAATATTTTACGCCTGCCGGCCGCTGCATCCAGAGCCGGAACTACTCCAGCTGGAGCGATACAACGCTGACGGACAAGGATGAGGATTTCAAAACGGACAAGGGCCGCAAGGTATCCGCAGGCGGCGGCATCATCCCGGACCTGATCGTGAAATACCCTGAAACAACCGACATGGTGCTGGATCTGAGGCGGAAATCCCTGGATTTCAACTTTGCCGTTCATTACACGAGCCTGCATCCGGCTCCGGCCGCGGATTTCCAGGTCACGGACGGGATTCTGAGCCAGTTCAAGGCTTATCTGAAGGAAAAAAAGTACTCATACGAACATCCCATCGAAAAACGGCTGGAAGAATTGAAACAGGAATCCGTCAAAGGCGGTTATGACACAGCCCTGCTTTTGGATATTGACCGCCTCCAGAAAGGCCTCGCCAGGGCCAAGGAGGAGATGCTGGATAGAAGCGCAGAGGACATACGCAAGATACTCAGCATGGAAATCGCATCCAAATACTACGGCGTTCAGAGGGAGACGCAGATCGCCCTGGAGTTTGATCCGGGAGTTCAGAAGGCGCTCGAAATCCTCGCGGACGCTGATCATTATTCCATGGTTCTCAAGTCAGAAAAATGAAGCGGATGCAATTCGAAACTCCCCGGCAGCCCACTGCCGGTGATTCTTTGAACTGAAAAGGTAAAGCTGTTGATTTGCGCTCTTTTGTCCGCTGCAATCTGCCCAGTATGAGCGTGTCTGGAGATACCCATAGAAAAATCATGGAAGGATCAGGATTTTTCTTGATTCTGGGATAAAATGATATTAATTTGTTAGTTTGAAATCCGTTATGTAAAGACCGGTTCCGTCCCCTGCTCCCGCCGGTATTCATGGATTTTACTTTTTACCCTGGAGCAATTCTTTTCATCCCGTCATTCAAGGCGGGAAAGTTTATATTATCATATTTTACAGGAGGTTAAATTATATGCCCAAAAAATTCGTCTATTCTTTTGGAGGAGGCAGGGCTGAAGGCCGCGCCGACATGAAGGAGCTTCTGGGCGGCAAAGGCGCCAATCTGGCTGAAATGGCGAATCTCGCCATTCCGGTCCCCGCCGGTTTTACCATCACAACTGAAGTCTGCACCGTCTTTTACAAGCAGGGTAAAAAATATCCGGCTGAATTGGAAGGCCAGGTGAAGCAGGCTGTGGCCAGGATTGAACGCATCATGGGCGCGCAGTTCGGCGACCTGCAGAATCCTCTGCTCGTATCAGTCCGGTCCGGCGCCAGGAGCTCCATGCCCGGCATGATGGAAACCGTGCTGAACGTAGGCCTGACCAGCAGGACCATTCCCGGCCTGGTTGAAAAGACCCGGAACGAGCGTTTTGTCTATGACGCCTACCGCCGCCTCATCATGATGTATTCGGATGTGGTGATGGAAAAGGCGGCCGGCTTGGAACCCGCCGAAGGCAGGGGCATCCGCGTCCAGCTCGAACATGAAATGCAGGCCATGAAGAAGGCGAAGGGGTACCAGCAGGACACGGACCTGACGGCCGAAGATCTGAAGATCCTGGTGGAGCGCTTCAAGGCCAAGGTCCTGGAAGTGCTGGGCCAACCGTTCCCGGACGATCCGGTGCAGCAGCTCTGGGGAGGCATCGGAGCCGTGTTCCAGAGCTGGAACGGCAAGCGCGCTATCTCCTATCGCCGCATCGAAGGAATACCGGATGAATGGGGCACGGCGGTCAATGTGCAGGCCATGGTTTTCGGAAACATGGGCGACACTTCAGCCACGGGCGTAGCCTTCACCCGGAATCCGGCCACAGGGGAAAATAAATTCTACGGCGAATGGCTGATCAACGCCCAGGGTGAGGATGTGGTGGCCGGCATACGGACGCCCGCCCCGCTGAACGAAGACACCAAGAACGAACAGAACAAACATCTGGCTTCGCTGGAAACGGCCATGCCGGACACGTACCGGGAGCTCGACGGCATACGCCTGAGGCTGGAGAAGCATTACCGGGACATGCTCGACATCGAGTTCACCATACAGGAAGGCCGCCTGTGGATGCTCCAGTGCCGCGTCGGCAAGCGCACGGGCACAGCGGCCCTGAACATGGCCATGGACATGCTGGATGAAAAATTGATCACGGAGCAGGATGCGGTCATGAGGCTCTCCCCCAACCAGCTCGACGAGCTCCTGCATCCCATCGTGGATCCGTCCGCGGAAAAGGTTTTCGCACCCGTTGCCAAGGGTCTCCCGGCCGGCCCGGGCGGCGCCTGCGGCCAGATCGTTTTTTCTGCCAACGACGCGGTGGAATGGGCCAGGCAGGGCAAGAAAGTCCTGCTGGTCCGCGAGGAAACCAATCCCGAGGACGTGGAAGGCATGCGTGCTGCGCAGGGCATTCTCACGGGCCGCGGCGGCATGACGTCGCACGCAGCCCTGGTCGCGCGCGGCTGGGGAAAATGCTGCATCGTCGGATGCTCCGCCCTGGAAATCGACTACCGCAACAAGCAGATGACGGTTTCGGGAAAGACCTACGGGGAAGGAGACGTTTTCACCCTGAACGGCACGAAAGGATACGTGTACGCAGGCGAAATTGCCATGATCAGCGCCTCCGAGAATCCGCGTTTCGTCCACTTCATGGGGCTCGTGGACAAATACAGGAGACTCAAGGTACGCACCAATGCGGACACGCCCGATGACGCGCGGAAGGCTCTTGAATTCGGCGCCCAGGGCATCGGCCTTTTCCGCACCGAACACATGTTTTACGGCAAAAATTCGGAGCAGCCGCTATTCTTCCTGCGCAAGATGATCATGTCTCACAACGAGGAGGAACGCCGCAGGGCGCTGGACGAGCTGTTCCCGTTCGTCAAGAGGGACATCAAGGCCACGCTCGAGGTCATGGACGGCCTGCCGGTCACCATCCGGCTGCTGGATCCGCCCCTTCATGAATTCGTTCCCAAGGAACAGGCCAAGCTGGCCGATCTGGCCGCCAGCCTGGGCATCAGCGTGGAGGATCTGGAAAAACGCGCAGCCGGACTGCATGAATCCAATCCCATGATGGGACATCGCGGCGTGCGGCTCGGCGTGACATACCCGGAAATCACGGAAATGCAGGTGAG
>JAFGEX010000236.1 GCA_016931355.1 bacterium | reverse complement strand
TGAGCGTGGCCGTCGAATCGGGCTTCCGGTCCAGGGAGAACCAGCATTCCAGGGTCAGCGGCGTGCTGAACAGGTCGATTGTCTTTTCAACAGGGAAATTGATCCACCCGCCTCCGAACCGCAGGGCTTCGCCGAAACGGCCGGAATCGGACCAGAAAACCTCCCTGTCCCCGAAATCGAAGACATCCGTCTCCGGATCGAAATGGATGAGATTCACGGTATAGACATCCGCCACATATTGGCCGACCGAGGAAATTTCCATGGCCTGTCCCTGGAGGATGATTGCGCGAACGGGCCAGAAGGGATCATTGGACTGGATGGTCATTTGGCCCAGGTGGTATCCCTCGGCTGCAGGCGAATAGGTCACACTGACAAAGAGGGAGGAATCCGGATACAGCCTGAACCATGTCGTGTCGATGCGGAACAGCTCCGGATCCGAGGACTGCAGGCTTTTCACCTCCAGGATATCCGAGCCGATGTTGCGGAACAGAATCTTCAGGGTGCGGGAACTGCCCTCGAGCACCTCTCCGAAATTAAGCTGCGCGGAGGAAAGCTCCATGCGCACATCATTGACATTGAATTCCCAGGCCTGCCGCTTGATCGTGGATATCCGCACCTCGTCCATATAGCCGGAGAAACCGCGGCTGCCCTCAATGGCATTGCCCAGATATAAAGCCAGCGTATCCACGTCCGTCGTGCCGGATTTGATGCCCCCGGCGAAGGACCGGCTTCCAAATTTCTGCCCGTTGACGAAAAGTGCGATGGAATCCGGATCTGCCGTCAGGGCGACATGGACCCATTTCTGCGCGACCAGCGGATCCTTGGATTTGCTGCTTACCGTATAGATCGCTCCCTGGCTGTTCTGAACCTGTCCGTAGAGGGTCCCCGTGCTGTCCAGATAGACGTTGAACTGAAAAGACATGGAACTGCCGCGGCGCAGCAGAACCCCCTTCCCGTCCGGAAGCTCCCTGGGGTAAATCCAGCCTTCCACAGTCAACCCCCCCCAATCGGGACCGAGCGGATTTTCCGAAAGCGGGATCACGCAGACATCGTTGTTGCCGTCAAAGCCGGCCGCATAGCCTGAATCAAATTTTCGTATCTCATTGGAAATCACGGCGCCGTTGTACAGGCGGCCGTTCAGGCCCAAACCGGATGAATCGACGACAACGGATCCCGGCTGGTCAAAATGCCACAAACCGGCCGTGAAAGGATCGGTTCTGTAGGATCCTGCGGGAATGTTGCGGACCCCCTTTCCAGCCAGACGGATGACCCTGTTGGGATAGGTCGGATCGCTGCTGGACAGGATAATCGTCCCGTCCTCGTCCAGGTCCACTTCCACCAGGGGCTGAAAAGTCACGCTGACCGTGGTGTCTCGGCCGGGGGCCAGGGCAAAAGGAGCTTTCGGCAGGGTGCTCAACGATTCGTGAGATCCGCTGATCGACGCCACGATCAGGGACTGCGTGCCGCCGTTGCCGACGGTCAGCAGGAGGCTGCGTTTCTTGCCCATCAGGACGGTTCCGAAATCCAGCGCCAGGCTGGACACCGTGATCCTGGATTGATTGACATGAAATTCCCAGGGCTGTCTGGCGATGCCGGAGATGCGGACTTCATCCAGAATGCCGTTGAAAGGCGCGGTCAGAAGCGAATTGGAGCCGAAGGACACCGGCTCGGACGTCTGGCTCCTCAAGGATCCTGAAAAAGCGGCTTGATCCTCCTCGAAACCGTTGATCAGAAGCCTCAGGGTATCCGTGTCCCAGGTCATGGCCGCATGGTACCACTGGTTTTCGTTCAGAGCCTGAAGCGTGCCGGAATGGACGCGATGCTCGAATCCCTGGCTGTCCCACACTTTCCCGACAATGCCGCCGTTCTCCTGGGCGCTCAGTCCCAATTCGAACTGGCTCGTATTGCCGTTTCCGCGGCCGATCAGCACGGCTCCGGTTGCGGGTTTCTTGGCTATGTTGAGCCAGGTTTCCACAGTGAAAGGGGACGTGGTCAGATTGAAGATGGAGTTGTAAGGGACGCGGATCCAATCGTTGCTGCCGTCAAAGCGCACGGCCCGGGTGTACCCTTCACGGGAGGAGATCCGGGCCGGATTACCCGACACGTCGCCGTTCAATCCGCGCGGTGATGCATCCGCGGCCACCACCACGCCGTCCCCCTCGTCGAGATGCCAGAGGCCGATGGTGAACACATCGGATGCGTATGGACCTTCAACGGTCAGGGTCGTGGCTTCTCCCTGCAGCGTCATCCCCAGGGTGTCGGCGTTGCTGTATATGGCTGCGGACACCACATGGTCGATGGGTTCCGACGGATACGGCAGTCTGGGCTCGAACCAGACGGTCAGTGGGATGGATTTCCCCGGCGGAACTGTAAAGGAAGTCGCGCTGAACCGGAAAGCATTTGAGTTTCCGGCCAGTTTGATCTGTGTCACCCGGAGTTCGGCCGTCCCCGGATTGCCGACCCTGAACTTCAGGGGGCGGCTGTAACCCAGCGGAACAGGTCCAAAATGGAGATGATCCGGATCCACCGTGAGCTGGGGCTGAATGTCGTTGGAAAGAACATGAAGGCCGTTCTGCACATCGGCCAGGACCACCCGCTGTCCCGTGGTTGAAACGGCCAGGCTGCGGGTGTCGCCGCCTGTGCCGTAATAGGCGACCCTGACGATGTTGTCCAGAGAGGAGATGTTGTAGATGGCGAATCCCTCTTTGCCGTCCGCGATATACACGGACTTGTTGCGCACGGCGACATCGGAACAGAATCCGTCCGTATTGACCCGGCGCACCTGGCCGCTCGCCAGATTCCACACCGCGAATCCTGAATCGCCGTTGGCCACGAACACCGTGTCACCGGATACGGCCAGGCTCCTGGCATCCATCTGCGATGTCAGCGAATCCAGCGGCGTCAAGACCTGGGGCAGCCCGGCGGTTGAAAATACGGTGACCCCTCTGGAGTGGGCGATAAACACCCTGCCGCTGGCGGCCCGGACGGACCTCGCAAATCCCAGACGGGTCTCCGGGCTGGCCGCCACTTCGAAAGGAGAGGACTGGATGTTGTTGAAGATGCGCAGGCCGTCCGAACCGCACGCGAGATAGGCATAGTTGCCGGACACATCCGCATCCCGGCATGAATCACCGGACATCTCGACCTGTGTTTCCAGAACGACGCTGAAGGGATTGGACACATTGAGAACCGCGAGTCCCTTCGAGCCGTCCGCCACATAGGCATAGTTGCCGGATTTCCGCACGGAAAAGGCCTCGCCGGGCGTATCACAGGAGCCTATCTCTTCAAGTGGGTCCTCAGAGAGAGAGGCGACGGCCGTATTGAAAATCTTCAGTCCCGATTCGCCTGTGGCCGTGTAGGCGTAATTGCCGGAAAGGTCCACATCCCGCGTGATGCCCGATGCACTGAAACGGCGGAGGATCGAGGGCGGCGCCGCAATGCCGACATCGACCACGAGATGGCCGTTCGCTCCGTCCGCGACATAAGCCGTATCATTGGACACGATCACGGAGAAAGCGGTCCCTTCCGTATTGAGCGGGGAGTACAGGGGGATGGACGGCGCCGCCGGATTGGTGATGTCGATGTGGGAAACCAGGCCGTCGGTCCCGCAGGTCACATAGGCGAAATTGGCGTTCACCCACACGCCGGTCACATGACGCGGGATGCCCCCCTGGGTCCATCTGCCGAGTTCCTGCACGGCGGACGGGACGGAAATGTCGAGTATGCTCATCCCTCCCCAGCCGGCTGCGACATAAGCCTTGTTGCCGACCGCAATGATGTGCCGGGCCGCGGGCTTTGGTTTTTCCGGAAAGACTTTGGCAAACTGCAGGGTGTCCTGGATTACCGGATTCTGAGGATCCGCAATGCTGATGGAATACAATCCGGATTGGTCTGCGGCCACATAGGCCGTATTCCCGGCCACCCAGACGTCATGCGCGAAGCCCGCAGTCGGGAAAGTGCTTTTATACTGCGGCTGGCTCGGAATCCCGACATAGATGATCTTCATTCCGCCGGAACCGTCCGCGAGATAGACATGGCTGCCGCTGTGAAAGATGCCTGAAGCGAATCCGTCCGAATCGTAACGGCCGATGACCGTATCCAGCATCGCGTCCGCAAAGGGAGTGGTATAGTCGAAATACACGACATCCATGCCGGACTCGCCGCATGCCACATACACATGATGCCAGTTGCTCTCCTGCACAAAGATGTCCTGGACGGGTCCGCTCAGAATGATCTCATCCAGCTTTTCGTAAACGCTGACGCGTTTTTGATAGACTTCGAGATAGGTCCCGTTCCCGACAAACGTGAATCCGCCCCTGCGGAAAAGCGCCTTGGACTGTCCTTTCGCCCACCTTCCGAGCAGAGCAACGTTTTCACCCTGCGGGAAGAGGGATGCCGAAAAGGCAAGGGCCATCAGCGGGGCTATGAGGAATTTCTTCGGCATTGCTGTTCATCTCCTTCATTTGCCAGCAGAACGGGACTAGGGAGCCAGTTCGGGAAACGGCGGCTCGATCAGGATCTCCGGCAGGATGGGAACGCCATGGTCATAGGCCTCGATGGAGGACCGCCGCATGTCGCTGGTCGGCAGATAGCCTGCATGCTGCTTGATCCCCATCCACTGGAGCCTGCTCCAGGTGCTCACCAGATCGGAGGAAGGGGCATAGACCAGGCGGCTTTTGCCGCTGGCTGTGGTTTCGATGATCTGTTTCGTTTCGTAATAGACGCGGAGCATGTTCCGGTTATGCGTGACTTCCCAGAGCTGCGGCGACATCACCCATTCCATGGCCAGGCTGAAACCGGGATCCATCCGGAGCGCATCATTGAAAAAATCCACGGCGGATGAATAATCATAGCGGTCCAGGGCTTCCAGACCGCGGCAATAGCTCACGAATGCCATCATGTCCCGGGTGGGCGGTTCAAGAAGACGCTCGCGCATCTGCGGCGTGATGTCAATGCCCAACTGCGCCAGGATCCGCAGCAGGAGTTCCTTCTCGATCTGAAACAGCCTGGACAGGTCGCCGTCGAAGTTGGCGATGACCGGCGGCCCCTGGGAGCCGGCCTGAACAATGCCGGCGTCCAGTGTCATCCGCATGTCCGAAAGAATGGAATAGGAGCCCTTGACGAATGTGGAGACCTGGAGCAGCTTGAAAAGGCGGCCGGGTTCCACCTTGTCCAGCAGCGTAGGCGAGGCCAGCCCGAGTTCATCCGCCAGGGCGTTCAGACGGAGCCGCTCGACGACACGCAGTTCCCCGACCGATGCCAGATCCCGGATGAGGATGTCCGTCAAGCCTTTCTTCAAGGATTCCCACTGGGGATCCTCGTTCAAACTGATGAAATACAGAACCGCAATGTTGTTCCTGGGGATGTCCGAGGTGTTCAGGAAAGTCTCATTCCCGATATTCGCCTGCACCTCACGCGTGTACTTGTTCCGGAGAACCATGTCCAGTCTTCCCTTGAGCACCGACCGGAACGGATCGTCCCCGGGAAGCGCCGATTCCCGAGCATAGGCCTCTATGGCGGCCTCTTCGTTGCCCAAAGCTTCATGGCACAGGCCGAGAAAGAAATGGGCTTTACCGTAGAAAGGATCCTTCTCCGTCACCATCCGGAGAATCTTGATGGCCGTATCATAATGCTGCATCAGCCAATAGACTTCGCCGATTCCGGTGACGGCCTCCCTTTCATAATAGATGTACCGCCTGCCGTCCCGGCTGTGGGGATCCAGGACTTTCAGATAGGACCGGATCGCCTGGTTGTATTCCTTCCGTTCCGCATGCTTTTCCGCGGTCTTGTATCCGCTGCCCGCACACGCCGCCAGGAGAAGAACGACCGCGCACAGGCCGGCCCGGATTACCTGCATGAGTGCCTCCAGCCAATGATGGGCAAAGAAGATTCCGGATCGCCCCATTTAATTTTTACGCAACGCTTCCAATCGTTTTTGGGCCAGTTCAAAATCCGGGGAAATGCGCAGCGCTTCCTTGTAACACTTGCCCGCCTCCGCGATCCGGCCTTCGTCCTCGAACGCCAGTCCATTGGAGTACAGGGTGACCGCCTTCAAATCCACCGACTTTGAATCCTCAAGGGATTTCAATTCCGCCTGCGTCATGGCGACATTCAAATCCTTGAGCAGTTTCTTGCTCAGTTTCTGAACGAGCTGCAGGACATCCTTGGCTTTTCCGGTTGCCTCTTCAGCCTTGATCGTGATCCCCGTTTCGATCTCGACGATGCGCAGGTCCAGCCTGATTTTTTTATCAGGTGCCACCATGAACGAACCGAAGACCAGATTTTTTGCTCCGAGCATTTTTCCCACCTGCAGTCCCTGGGATTCCTCAGAGATGCCGGCCTGCTCGAGTTTTACCTCATCCAGCAGGTTTCTCAATTTTCTGCGCTCCACGAGCTGCAGGGATGAGACCTTGCTGAGCTCCGTTGTCATGATTTCCGCCAGACCGTTTGACAGGGAGGCGTAGGAGTCCTTGTCAAAAAGGCTGTTGTTTTCAAAATCAAGCACAGCCAACGTGGTTCCCTCAGCCTGCCGGGGCGTAAAAAACAGGCACAGCAAGCAGGTCAAGAGAACCGTGCCCAAATGATTGAAGCTCCCCGCAGCAGGCTGCGGGGAATCTTCGATGCGTAAGGGAAAAGGCATTTTGATTCGCTCGCTGACCTTACGGACAGCGGCGGTGAACGCGCTCGTTTTCAGATTCAGCATTTTTCTTCCTCCCTGTCCAATGGGGTGCCGGATCAAACTGCCGCAGGCCTGCTGTTCCGGTGCAGATCAAACAGCAGCGAGCCTGTTTTTTGAGGCAAAACCGGCTCCATCATAAACAACGGGTAACCTGCGATCCGGAGCATTTTGGATACGCCGGCTCTCAGATTGAAGCTTCCCGGCCATGAACTGCGGGGAATACGCGAACTGTAGGGAATCAAACATACCTATTCACCCGCCTGACCCCGGGCAAATCCCGCAGCATGCGCGAACCTCCGGGGTCAAAGCCATGAAAGCATTCATTTTATCTTTAGTACATTAAGCATTCTTTGCCTGATTGTCAAGACAATTTTACCCTTCCGGACAAGCAATATTCATGCCCTTTTTAAAATCAAGGACTTAAGGGTGGCCATACAGTCTTATTCTTATTAAAATCATACAATAATCGCAATACCCTGATTTGAATGAAACAGGCCTTGCGCCTTATGAAACTGGCCTGAAAATTGCCAGTACGACGGTGTTGTTTCTTGATCATCCTGCAGGAATAGCTTGCATGTCGGACCTGAAAATGTTACTTTCAGGAAGGCATGAGCATACCGGCATATTGTCGCCGGCAGATGGATCAACCTGTAAACTCCAGGAAGGGAAATGATCGGAAAAAAGACTGTCTTCACCGGTTTTCTCCTGTTTCTCTGCATGTTCCGGCTTCAAGCAGCGGGAATGGCGGCTGACGCCTCTGTAAAATATTATGATTCGGTAATTCCAGAAAAACTGCTCTACATGCCGGTATTTTATGCTGCAGGCGGACCGGATTCGGCCCTCCTGACGCTGTTCTGGAAAATCAGCCCGGCGGCCCTGCAGTTCGTGAAGAACGATTCGGTCTTTGAAGGCCGGTACGAATTCACGGCTGAAATACGGAACCTGAAGAACGAAGTCCTGGCCCGGGAGATACGCCGGAATAAAATCATTGTCCAGGATTTCCGGGATTCAGAAGACCCGGTATTGCGCGACCAGGAACCGATGCAGGTTTTTCTGCGCGCGGGATCCTACCGCCTTATCCTCGAATTTTTCGATCTGGACACCCGGAAACCGGCTGTCAAAGCCCAGGATTTGATCATCCCGGAATTTTTCGGGCAGGGCCTTTCCTGTTCCCGGATCCTGTTCACGCGAAGGCCGGTTGTCTCCGGAAAGCCTCCATCGATCCCCCCTGCCCCCGTCTATCCGCCCTTTGTTTCGACGGAAGACAGCACGACGGCAGCCTGCATGGTCCTTTATTCAACCCATTTCGCAGACACGGTCCGTCTGGCCTGCGCGCTGCTGGATCATTCGGGTGAATGCATATATGAAGATTCCGTATTCGCCGTTCCTGCGATGCCCGCAACACTACACGCCTTTCCGGTACCCGGCCGCCTCCCGTTCGGCCATTACCGGTTCCGGGTTCGGGCGACGCAGGGCTCCCGGACCTGTTCAAGCGAGGAATCGATCACCATCCGGTGGGGGAACCTGCCTGCCGAATTGCCGGACATCGGGTCGGCTGTCGAAAGCCTCGTCTATATCATGCCGCGGGAGCGTTTCGCTCAAATCAAATCCCTCAACCGGGATGACCAGAAAAAAGCGCTGGAAGCATTCTGGAAGGAGCATGATCCCGATCCGGAAACGCCCCTCAATGAATTGGAACAGGAGTTTTACAGAAGAGTGGTGCATGCCGTTCAGCGCTACTCCCTGTCGACCGGCCTGCCGGGATGGAAAACCGACCGCGGCAGAATCGTCATCCTCTTCGGCGAGCCCGCGGATGTGGAGAGAAGGGAATCCCCCTTGAACCGGAATACACGCTACGAAATCTGGAGTTACCCGCATCTCCGGCGCAGTTTCTTATTCGAAGACCGGTTCGGATCCGGCGACTTCCGCCTGCTCTCCGAAGAAACCCGATAATCCCGGCGACTGGCCAACCGGATGCCGGGGCCGGTCTAGGAACGGAGAAATTCGCGCGTTTCCTTCGCAGCCACACGCGATAGAAAGAGAAGGGATACGAGATTGGGC
The DNA here is from genome assembly GCA_016931355.1 of bacterium. GTDB lineage: Bacteria > Zhuqueibacterota > QNDG01 > QNDG01 > JABMRT01 > JAFGEX01. The sequence continues at coordinate 2,318 of JAFGEX010000236.1, read as the reverse complement.
AGGGCCATGAGTCCGTTGGCGATATCCGCAAAAGACCAGACCACGCGCAGCGTGGCCACGGAACCGATCATGACGGCCGCGACCCAGACGATCCGGTACGGGAGAACGGACCTGCCGCCCAGTAGGTATTCGATGGCCTTTTCCCCATAGTAGCACCAGCCGAAAATGGTGGACACCACAAAGGTGAGAAGTCCCACCGCCAGCAGGGGTGGTCCGACGACCGGGATGGCGGAAAACGCATTCTGTGTGAGATGGGCCCCGTCCAGACCTGCAGTCCATTTTCCCGAATTGACGATCACCAGGCCGGTCATCGCACACACCACCACTGTGTCCCAAAAGGTGCCTGTTGAGGAGACGAGCGCCTGACGGACGGGATTTTTGGTCTGCGCCGCGGCAGCCACGATCGGCGCGCTGCCCAGCCCGGATTCGTTCGAGAAGAGACCGCGGGCGATTCCATAGCGGATTGCTTCCCGCGCGCCGGCCCCGGCAAAACCACCGAGCGCCGCATGACCTGTAAACGCGCTTTTCAGGATCAGGCGCAGGGCTGCGGGCAGGGTCTCCCGGCCCATGATCAGAAGGGCCACGCAGCCGGCGATGTAGAAGACGGCCATGAAGGGAACGAGCCTCTCGCAGGTCGAGGCGATGGACCGTATCCCCTTGAGAACGACCAGCGCAGTCAGGGACGTCAGGATCAGTCCGGTCATCCAACCGGGCACGCCGAAAGTCTGCTTGACCAGCGCGGAAACGGAATTGGCCTGTACCATATTCCCGATGCCGAACGCCGCAATGCCGGTAAAAAGCGCGAAGAGCACAGCCAGCCATTTCACACCCAGGCCCCGCTCCAGAACATACATGGGACCGCCCGCCATGCAATCCCCCTTCGTGACTGTACGGTACTTGACCGACAACAGGGCTTCGGCGTATTTGGTGGCTATGCCGAACACGCCGGTCAGCCACATCCAAAGCACGGCTCCCGGCCCGCCTGCAGCCACCGCAGTGGCGACGCCCACGATATTGCCCGTGCCGATGGTTGCAGCCAGGGCGGTCATGAGAGCCCCGAAATGACTGATGTCGCCTTTCCCTTCACGGTTGCGCTGGAAGGAGAGTTTGATCGCCTTCCCGATATGCCTCTGAACAAAACCGAGCCTCACGGTCAGAAAGAGATGCGTGCCGAACAACAGGACAAGCAGAGGCGGTCCCCAGATCAAATCGCTCACCGATTGAAGAAAAGCTTCCATGAAGATTCCTTTCGTATTCTACCAGGCGGCCATCCGTGCGGACCCGGCGTCAATCCTGATCCGCACAACCGTGTCCAGGTGCTCCACATCCGGTTTCAAAATCATCCAACACCAGAACCCAATCGCATCCGCGTCCTGTTCGCAGCCATTCCAGCTCTTTGGATACACCCAGCGGCTGAAAGGTCAATGGGCCGGTATTGCCGTAAATCCCAATCAGGACGGACTCGCCGTTTCTGGGATCATACCACCAGGCCTTGATTTTCTTCCATTCCAGAAGCTCCGTTCTGACCACAATCGGATATCCGGCGGGGAGATAAAAAAATGCAAAACCGCGTCCCCGCAATGCCGCGGCATGACCGGATCCCGGGCCGGTTCCGCCTGCGATCAGCGCCTGGTCCGGAACGCGGCCGAACTGCGGCCTGGACTCCATCAGGCGCCTGAGAAAAATCATTTGACCTGCGCCCGGCAGAAGCAACGCCTCCTGCCAGGACCTGTCTGCAAACGTCACGGGCATGCGGCCCGGCGCATAAAACTGCCAGACCTCGTGGCATCCGTAGGTATGGCCGCAGGCGCCTGAAAAAACCGACCAGTAAGCGATTTGCCTGGAATCGTACGACGTAAACTTCCCATTGTCCCTGATCCAGTTCACCGGATGGTTTTCATAGGCAGGTTCCGCGTTCAGGGTCGGCTTGGGACGCGGGAGCGCCCAGTCGGATCCGGCCTGCTCCCAGGCGCGCGAAAGGGAGAAATCGGAATGATAGGATCCCCACATGTGAAAATCGATCCAGGGATCCTCATGAAACCAGAGGGAGGAGGAGCCGAATGCGTGATGGGTCATGCATGTTGTGGAGTAATCCGCCCTGCTGTTCAGGCTGTCCTCCCCGTTCGTGCCGTCGGCAATGCCTTCGGCCATGGCCCTCCACAGCGCCAAACCCTCCGGTCTTTCGTCCGGATGACGGTCCCCGCCGAGTATCCAGACGATATTCCCATGATCCCTGAAACGCACGCCCAGAAAATGTCCAAACGCGTAAGCCTGCTCCGCCGTGTCAAAGCATTGACCGCCGCTTCTGGGGATGACAT
>JAFGEX010000023.1 GCA_016931355.1 bacterium | reverse complement strand
GAAGGAATCCCTGTTGCCTTTTCACCCTGCGGCGGATTTGCCGAGCGCTGATCGGGTTGATCATCCCGGCTTGATCAGGAATAGTTTGGGGGGGAACGCCGATTTTCCCGCTGCAAACAAAGGGGAGACCGCACTCCTCTCAGACCTTTGTTCATGGGGCGTTCAAACTTTTCTGCCAGGCCACGAGCATGGCAGCCACCATGGCCACCACAGCTCCGATGAGCAGGAGAACCGCCAGTATCATCCCGGCGAGGGTACAGAGATCCTGTTTCAGGGTCGGCCGGCGCTGCCTGACCACATCTGCGAGAAACAGATCATAAAAGAGTTTTCCGGAAAAGATGATGAACAGGAGAATGCCGAGCAGGAGGCGGACCAGGGGGAAAGCGCCCTCCCTGAACCGGACGATTGGCCACAACAGATAGAGAACGAGAAGCCATTTCAAGGACTCCAGCAGGATGGGGCGCATCCTGCCGTGCTTCTTGCGTGTTTTCTGAGAGCGTATCCCCAATGCTTCATCCCAGCCAAAAAGCATTGCGTATGTGCCTGCAGACCGGCCCTGAACGGCCCAGCCTCACGGCGATTACATCGAAACGGCAGTCCATCCCCGATCCATGCGATTCTCGGATGTAACAGGAAGCAGCCTGAATGATCTTCTTCTGCTTGCGGATGTCCACCCATGTTTCAGGCGGTCCGAACGCGTCGGATGCCTGGGTTTTTACCTCTAAAAAAACAAGGACATGGTCCTTCTGCGCGATGATGTCGATCTCGCCCAGACGGGTACGGTAGTTCCGTTCGAGAATCCGGTATCCCCGCGCCGAGAGGTAATCCGCTGCAGCGTCCTCCCCCCTTTTCCCGACACGCTGCTGATGTCCCTTGGCACAGGGCATTTTATGAGTCCCGCGCTGCGTGAAATGTTTTTCTGTGTATCTCGCATGGACCATAGAGGCGGATGGCCATTCTGTGCTGGAATGTGGGATAACCCTTGTGCCTGGCAAAGCCGTACTGGGGATAAAGCCGGTCGTATTCCACCATGATCCTGTCCCGGGTCACCTTGGCCACGATGGAAGCGGTTGCAATGGAGTAACAGCTCCGGTCGCCACGCACGATCGCTCTGGCGCCACAGGGTATTTCAGGAACGAAGAGCCCGTCCACCAGTACCTGATCCGGCTGGACGTCCAGCCGGCCGACTGCGATGGCCATGGCCTTCAAAGACGCCTGCAAAATATTGATCCTGTCAATTTCCTTTTCAGAAACAATTCCGATCCCGATGGCCTGCGCTTCTTTCTGTATCTGTTGGAACAGCACCTCGCGTCTGCGGACAGAAAGCAGCTTGGAATCCTGAATACCCCTGATCATGGCGGTTCTCGGCATAATGACAGCCGCAGCCACGACGGGTCCGGCCAGAGGCCCCCGGCCTGCTTCATCAACGCCAGCCACGATCCTTTTGCCCTCGGACCAGCAGGCTCTCTCAAAACGCAGATCCAAACCGCTTTTTCTCATCAGGCATGCATTTTCCGGAAGGGCCGGCTGTGCCCGCAGCAAAACCGGAAGCTCCTGTCCGTACCGGTCAGAGCCCTATCTCCGCTTTCGGATCCCGGGTCATGAGCTCCTGCAGCGCTGCGTTCGGATTCTTGCCTTCAAACAGAACCTGAAAGACTGCGTTCGAAATGGGCATTTCAACGGAGTACATCCGGCAAAGTTCCATGACGGATCGGGCGGTTCGCACGCCCTCTGCCACCATGAGCATGGAATCCAGGATCGAATCGAGGGATTGCCCCCTGCCGATCCGTTCTCCAACGAAACGGTTCCGGCTGTGCCGGCTCGTGCAGGTGACGATCAGGTCGCCGATTCCGGACAGTCCTGAAAAAGTCAGCGGATTCGCCCCCATGGCAGTCCCCAGCCTGCTCATTTCCGCAAGGCCCCTTGTCATCAGGGCTGCCTTGGTATTGTCTCCGCAACCCACGCCGTCGCTGATCCCGGCGGCAATGGCGATGACATTCTTCAGCGAGCCGCCCAGTTCCACGCCCGTGATGTCCGGGCTGGTATATATCCTGAAAAAAGGCGACCGGAAAACGGATTGAACCGTTTCGGCTGATTCCATTGAAACGGAGGCGGCTGTGACCGCTGTGGGTATTTTCCTGCCGACTTCTTCCGCGTGGCTGGGTCCTGAGATGGCCACTATTTTTTCCATTTTCAGGCCTGATATTTCCTCAGCCAGGATTTCTGAAACTCGTTTTAAGCTATTGTTTTCAATGCCTTTGGTTCCGCTCACCCATAGGGTTTCGCCGGAATGCATGTCCTTGACGGATTTCAGGACATTCCTGACGACATGGGATGGAAGGGCAATCAGAATCAAATCACGGTTTTCAAGGATATTCTGGATTCGATCATCGATTTCGATTTCCGGCGGGACAGCCACGCCTGGAAGGAAATCCCGGTTCTCCCTCAAGGCGCGCAGTTTTTCCGCTGCATCCCTGCGGAATTCCCACAATGCCACCTGATGTCCATTTCCATGAAGCAGAACAGCCAGGGCTGTTCCCCAGCCCCCGGCTCCGAGAATGCCGATACGATGGTTCAACCCGGCGCGATCCTATTTTTTACCCGGTTTGCCGAATCTGTTTTCCTCGCCCTTGAGCAGCCTCCGGATATTGGATCTGTGCGTGACCAAGATGAGAATACCCAGCGCCAATGCCATGACGCGCAGTTCGACCGGTACTGGCTGATGGAGGAGAAGATGCCGCCCGAAGAGGAGCAGGGGAAGCAGGATGCCGGCTGTGATGGAGGCGATGGAAACGATGCGCGTGGAGAGTACCACGATCAGCCAAACCGCAAAGGTGACGAGAGTCGGCCAAGCAGCCAGACCTATCAGGACGCCGAAGGCCGTGCCAACCCCCTTTCCCCCGCGGAACCCGGCAAAAACAGTCCATACATGGCCCAGGACAGCAGCAGCGCCCGCAAGAATCTGTACGAGATAAGGGCTCAGGGGAAGCGCATCCACCCGGATCTGCGAGATCCACAGCACAGATGCCAGTCCCTTGCCCACATCGATGAGAACCACGAACAGGGCCGGTTTCCATCCCAGGACGCGAAAAACATTGGTCGCACCCGCGTTTTTGCTTCCCAGATTGCGGATGTCCTGCTTGATCAACATCCTGCCTGCGATGATCGCAGTGGGGATGGACCCTGCCAGGTAGCTGAGTAAAAGAATGAGAAAGAGGGAACTCATCGACTTTTTCTCCGTTTGAACGTCATCGTTTCATCAGGCGCGCAGCGGGACCGGTTCTGCGGAAGGCATGGCCGCACGGTTTCGGCGTGAAGGCTGACGGACGGATGCAGTTTTTTCCCTCCGGCTTCCCCCTATTCAATCTCCCCGATCACCGCCGGATTTTCACCTGCCTGCCGGAGATCCCGGATCAGAGGATCCGCAGCATCGGGAGGCACGACGAGAACGAATCCGATGCCGAGATTGAAGGTGCGGCGCATGTCCTCCACAGGAACCCGGCCGAGTTCCTGCATGATTTGAAATATCGCAGGCGGATCCCATGCAGTCCAGTCGATCTTCAATCGACAGCCGTCCGGGACGATGCGTCTGGTGTTTCCGGCAATGCCGCCGCCCGTGATGTGAGACAGGCCGGCAACCGGATATTGATCCAGCAATGGGGAAACGACATTCAGGTAGCAGCGGTGAACCTTGAGCAATTCCTCCCCCACGGTGCCGGCCAGGCCGTCCATGCGGCTCGAGACGTTGAGCCCGGCCTTTTCGAAAAAAAGTTTTCGGGCGAGTGAATAGCCATTCGTATGCAGGCCGCTGGATTCAAGTCCGACGAGGACATCTTTTTTCCGGATCAAATCCCCGGTGATGATCCTGTCTTTCTCCACCACGCCCACGATACATCCGGCCACATCGTATTCCCCGCCCTGGTAAAATCCGGGCATTTCGGCCATTTCACCGCCCACCAGGCTGCATCCGGAATTGCGGCAGCCCCTGACCATGCCCGAGATGATTTCTTCGATGACTGCCGGGGACAGTTTACCGGTCCCGATGTAATCCAAAAAGAACAGAGGCCTTGCGCCGCCTACAAATATGTCATTGACACAGTGATGGACGAGGTCCTCCCCGATCGTGTCATGCTTGTTCATCAGCATGGCCACCTTGAGCTTCGTGCCGACCCCGTCGATCGAAGAAACCAGAACCGGCTTCCTGTAACGGCTGACATCGAGTTCGAAAAAACCGCCGAAACGGCCGATATCGGTTAAAACCCGGGGTGAAAATGTGGACCGCACCAGAGTCTTGATCCGGTTGACCGCCTCTTCACCGGCGGCGATATTCACACCGGCATCCTCGTATCGCATTCCTTTATCCATGTTGTTTTTCCTGAATGTAATAACGGTTACGCAACGATTGAAAAAACCGGATGGCCAGATCCGTCTTGTAATCGGGGTAGGTCCAATCCGAGCTGATGAAACGGCCGTGCATGTAGCGGAGCTGCACGTCTCCGTAAATCCCCTTGCCCAGATAAAGCCGATGGGCGTAATCCTTCGTCGATGCCAGTACAAGCTTGGCGTTTGAGACGTATCCGGGGTCCAGGTTGACGCGACGCCGGCCTTCCACGGACCAGTCCGCTTCAAGGACATTCGTATGCAGTTTAAGGTCGGTCAGCTCATCCGGAAGAATCAGATCCTGAAAACTGACGAAAAGCTTGCGGAGTCCTGTCCCCATCTCATCCTCGTAATACCGCGTAAACTGAAAGTCAAAAACCGGACTTTCCTCGTCCGTGGTTCCCAGGGCCAGCTCGAGCCGCCGGACAACGGTATCCACTGCGATGTCCGGGGTGAAGAGTATGCCGCAGAAAGGTTTTACACGAAGAGGCGCGTTGATTTCTGCCAAACGACGCTCCCGAATCGGACTTGAGATGCGCTCTTGAAACGGAAAGAATATGAAAAATTCACGGTAGAATGTCAAGTTTTTTCCGCAACCTTTCCCCTTGACAATCATTTTTTATTTTTTATATTGGATCTGACCGTGAGTGCATTTCCCTTAGGCTTGCCACGGGGCAAGCGGGCGAATACAAACAAATTTTTTCTACAGATCGAAGATTCCCCGGCAGCTCTATGCGGGGGAGCTTCAATCCGACAGCAAGCGCATCTCACTGTCACTTCCCCTAACGATTGAGGCTTCCCGGCGCCGCGTCGCCGGAGGCTGCAAGACGGTGTGAAGAAAAAACACGCCGGGGTGGTGAAACTGGCAGACGCAGGGGACTCAAAATCCCCCGGACCTTGGTCCATGAGAGTTCGAGTCTCTCCCCCGGCACAAAATGCACGCTCTCATCTCTCTGACGCACATGTCCGCCCCTTTCCACAGACCTGACCGAAGGGAAATCCATGCCCCCCAGAAACGGCTTTGACAACGAGAAATACCTCTTCGAACAAAAAAAGGCCATCCTGGAAAGAGCCAAACGGTTCAACAACAAATTGTATCTGGAATTCGGCGGCAAGCTTCTCTTCGACTACCACGCTTCGCGCGTTCTTCCCGGATTCGATCCCAATGTTAAAATGAGGCTCCTGCTCGAACTCCAGGAAAAGGCGGACATTCTCCTTTGCATTTATGCCGGCGACATTGAAAGGAAGAAGGTCCGCGCTGATTTCGGTATCCCCTATGACGCGGATGCGCTCAAGCTCATGGACGACCTCCGGGACCGGGGGATTGAGATCACAGCCGTGGTGATCACACGCTACGAAGACAAGCCCAGTGTTCAGCAATTCAAAAACAGACTGGAACGGAACGGCGTGAGGGTTTATACGCACCGGTACACACGCGGCTATCCCACGGACGTGGATGTCATCGTCAGCGACGCGGGATACGGGGCGAATGCGTGCATCGAAACGAAAAATCCCCTCGTCGTGGTCACAGGCCCCGGACCCGGGAGCGGAAAACTGGCCACCTGCCTCTCCCAGCTCTATCATGACCACAGAAGAGGGGTGGAATCCGGTTACGCCAAGTTCGAGACGTTCCCCATCTGGAACCTGCCGCTCAAACATCCGGTCAACGTGGCCTATGAAGCGGCCACCGCAGACATCCGGGACTACAACCTCATCGATCCCTTCCATCTCGAGGCCCACGGACAGTCCGCGGTGAATTACAACCGGGATGTTGAAATTTTCCCCGTGCTCCGGCGTATCCTTGAAAAAATCATGGGCCAGTCCGTGTACCAGTCGCCCACGGATATGGGTGTCAACCGCGCAGGATTCGGAATCACGGACGACTCCGCAGTCCAGCAGGCTTCCAGGCAGGAAATCATACGCCGGTATATGCGATATGCCTGCGAATATAAAATGGGCATAGCGGAGCAGGAAACGGTTCAACGCGCACGGCTGCTTATGGAGGAGACGGACGTCACATCCGATGACCGCGTGGTTGTGGGGCCGGCCCGAAGGAAAGCCCAGGAGGCGGAAAAACAGGGGAAGGGCAATGAAGGCATCTGCTGTGCGGGCGCGCTCGAACTCGTGGACGGCACCCTGATCACCGGGAGGAATTCACCCCTGATGCACGCCGCATCGAGTCTGGTTCTCAACGCGGTCAAATTCCTGGCGAAGATACCGGATGAAATCCATCTCCTGTCGCCTGCCATCACGGAATCCATCGGGGCCATGAAAAAGGACATCCTGAATGCCCGGAATATCAGCCTGAATCTGGAAGAAACCCTGGTGGCGCTTTCCATCAGTTCGGCCACCAATCCCACGGCCCAGGCAGCCATGGAAAAGCTGAAAATGCTCCGAGACTGCGATGTCCATTTCACCCATATCCCCGCGCCGGGCGATGATGTCGGTTTGAAACGGCTCGGTCTGCGGGTGACCAGCGACCCCCATTTCCCCAGCAAATTTCTCTATGAGAGTTGACGCGGACGACCAACCCGCCCGTCACAGCACGACCAGATAGCAGCCGTTGGTGAGGACAACCTTCTTGTCCTGCTCGGCTCTTTCCAGGACGCGGCGATACAATTTCTGGTATTCGAGGATGGAGAGGCTTCCCTCCTCAATGCGGTCTATTTTCCCATCCATGCCGAAGTCCACCAGTACGCTTTTCATCCGGAAATTCTGCCTGGAAAACAGGATGAGCTGATTGTAGGATTCGCCGCGCGCCAGCAGGTACGTGGTCAGGATATATTCATACGAAGAATCCGAACCTCGGTATTCGCGGGACAGGTTCCGTTTTTTCACATGCCCCAGCCTCTCCCCTTCAAACAGTCCCGCCTGGTAGATGCGCGTCGCCTCTTCCAGGCGGATGCGTCCGACGGTCACTTCGTCTATACGGCCGTCCTGTTCACGGTCGATGGCCTTCATGTCCACCTTCTCGCCGTCCAGCCGCGTGAGCATGTTGTACCCTTCCATGTAATTGGGGGTCACGCTTTCAATCCTGTATTCATGCCCTTCGAACCGGAAGGTATATCCCCCGACCCGGATGACCGGCCTGAAAGACGAACAACCGAGGGCCATTACGAGAACAACAGCAAGACCTGTCGCCCGATTCATGCTTTTTCTCCCGTGTGATTGAATCTTTCAGCAAGCACTTTTCGCGGGTTATGACACGCGAAAAGCGAATGAATACCAATGCCCTTTTCCCTGAAGGTCGACAATTCCCCGGCAGCCGTCTGCCGGGGAGCTTCAATCAACACCGGCTCCGCCCGTTCGAAGATCCTCTTTTCCGGCCGGCATGACCCTGGGACCGGCCGGGAAGACGACACGGTTCTGCGCACGATTGCGCAGCGGCAGTCCGGCGGGAATGCCGCTGCCTGCATCTTTGCAGGGCCTTTTGGATGATCCCCTGTATGTCCAGAGGCACTTCCGTACTGTTCAGACGGTCCGGACGGACCCACTTCGCAGAGGCCGCGTCTCCTGCGGCCCGAACATCCTTTTTAGCGGAAAAACAGGAATACACCCGGATTTTGTAATGATATCGCACACGGCCCGCCGAATCCCGTTCGAGAAGGATTCTATCGGCAATGAGCGAGACATCATCCACCTCTATCCCGCACTCTTCGAAGATCTCTCGCCGCAGGGACGTCTCCCCGCTTTCCCCCGTTTCCATGGACCCCCCGGGCAGGCTCCATTCCCCCAGACGCGGAGGTTTCCCACGCCTGATGAGAAGGACGCGTCCTTTTGAATCAAAAACAACACCGCTAACAGCAGGGACAGGATGCATGGCCGTCTTTCGGGAATGCCGTGGCAAGCGGTGGATCTCAGGATGATTTTTTGAACAGATCCAGGAAACGGTCCAGGTACTCGTCAAACAAGCCGTACTGATCAAGCGTTTCCTTGAGGCGCATCTTGCTCTTATAGGAGCCGTCGAATTCGGCCTGCCGGAACAGCTTTTCCACCAGAAGCCTCACGGTTTCGCTCACCTCCGGTTCGGGCTGCCCGGGCACGATCTTTTCTTCTTCCTTTTCCGGATTGCGTTCCTGGGGACGATCGTCCTTGACCAGCAGCGCGGAGAGGGGGGCGATTTCCTTCTGCTTCTGAGCGGCGTACAACTCCAGATCGACCATGTCGATGCGCACGCCGATCATTTTGGTGATGACATCGAGGATGGCGATGGCTGCATGTGGAAATTCGATCTGGGCTGTAAAAAAGGGTATTTCACCCAGAAAACAGATGCCCCTCATTTCTTTCTGTGCAGCCACACTGACGAGAAGGCCGTTCAGCCCGGCGATGCTGCCGTCCTGCATGAAATGGACCTTGTATTCCATCAAACGCTTCAGAAGATGGGCATGATTGGGGACTGCGAAAACCCTCGGTTTGTCCTTGAAATGCATGTCCGACGGGGCGGCAGCGGTCGTATAGACGATGCGCACCCCGAAATTCACGGCGAAATCGAGCACCTTGGATGCGAACGCATGCTCTTTGTGGGGGATGGGTTGCGTGTTGCCGATGAAAAAAAGAATGTCGCTTCTGGCATCCGGAGATTGATAGAAATAAAATTTATTGGAAGGCGGTTCCGGAGGAAGCAAGATCTGCCTGGAAACCGTCGCGCCCGTGGGCGCGAAAAAATCGCCGGGCGCGATATCGGCAAACGGTTTGGCCTTCAATTTATCCCTCAGATAATTGACGGCCGTCATGGCCACACCACCCATGCCCGGCCAGGCGGCGATCAGGCAGGGTTCCGTCAGGGTCGGCGTTTCCGATATTTGGAAGGATTCCATCATGCTTTTCCCCGGGAAAGATAACTTTTAAAGATAACATCCCCATCGATGCGGATCAAGACCTTTTTGGAAAATTTGCGCGGCGCTTAAAAGCAACTTGCAAATGGAATCCGATTGATGTAATATTTCAATGTTCAGGCATTGAAACTCCAGGGCGGCCGGTTGCCGGGGAGCTTCGATCTGTAAAAAAAAAGGCATTTGGATTCGCTCGCTTACCCCGCGGCAAACCTAAGGGGAATGCGCGCGCTGACAGATTTAAGAGGTGAAATGATGCAGAAGATGAAATGCCGCAGATGTGGTCATGAAGTGCTCGCGGACAACAGGTTTTGCCCGTTCTGCGGAGCCGGGAATCCGGCAGCGGCGGACTGGAAGGGAAGCGGTTTCGAATGGAAGTCCACAACAACGGTTTGTGGTTATCCGCTTGTCCATATCGCGTTCGGCAGGGATGAAAACGGAAAAATCCGCGTAGCGAAAGGGGTTCTGGCTGTCGGCCAGTTCGGGATCGGGCTGATCACCGTCGCGCAGATCGGATTCGGCGCATTCTTCGGGATCGGACAGGTGATGGTGGGGACCGCAGCCGTCGCCCAGGTCGCGGTCACAGCCCTGTTCGGCCTCGGCCAGTTCGCGACCGGATATGCGGCTATCGGCCAGTTTGCGCTCGCGTATTACGGCCTGGCCCAGTTCGGACTGGCCAGGCATCTGTGGAGCACGGACACCCGCGATCCGGAAGCGGCCCGTTTCTTCATCGAATGGGCTTCCAAACTGGGGCTTTCCATCGGCAGATGGTTCGGGCGGGGCTAACCGGGAAAAACATGGACGATTGAAGATTGACGATTGGCGATTGACGACTTTTTTTTCCCTGTTGACGGTTCACTTATCAGGGCCGGATGGCTTAACCCGGGCGATTTGCTCCGGTCGGCAAGCCGGACCGTTTTCTGAACCCGCAATAAACGGATGCGTCCCGATATCCTGTTCATGATTTCCTTTCCCGAATACGGGTATGGTTGCGTCTCCACCAGGTCATCCACTTCCCCATGTCCTCACCGAAATCACGGGATGAGGATTGAATTAAAATTTCATGCACCTTTTTCCGGAAAGGGGCATCATCGGAATCCAAACATTCAATCAATGCGGGCATAACGATATATTTCTGACTGAATCGGTATCGGCTCATGATGTCCAAAGCCCGAAATCTCACACTCCGGTCGGGGTCGGAACGCGCAAGCTCCGGGAGATGGGGAACGACCTCATCATTCATCTTGTCCGGGAACGATCGATTTAAATTTTCGATCGCCCATTCACGTATTTTCGGCTCCTCATCTTTTATCAAGGACAGCATTTCCTGAAAATGAATGGAAGTGTTTGAAAAAGGGACAGCACTGATGCTCATTCGGCCGCTTGAATATATTTCATAGGCTGCCGTATAAATGGCCATATCTCTGCCGAACACGTCTGTTAAAAATCCGGATATTTCCTTCGCCCAGAGCAAACCGAAACGATAATTGGCCGGATTACGGGCGGACGCAAATGTTTCCGGATGCCGCGAAAGGACTCTTTCTCCAGGGACAGGATCGTTTACACTTGCCGAGTATTCGATGGGATTTCTCCCATCCGACAACAGTTTCATGCTCAAGTGGCCTGTTCCTCCCAAAAAAAACCGATCGCCCCACGGCAAGGCAATTCCATTGAACCGGATGACCAGCACGCATTCATGCGGAGTCTCTTGATCAACGATGCGCAGGCCCATTCTTGTCAGTTTGAATTCGACAAGATCCTGGATACCCGACTTCAGCGTATCGATCTTCTTGATTCCTTGCCAATCTTTGAAACCCAGATCCTCCTGGATATCGAGGCAAATATGATCAATCCGAAGACTGTCCCATACCGCAACCACGACGGGTGGTTTTTCAGGAAAAGGCGGAATGAGTGCCTCCGGTGGCCGTGCCGGTTTACAGGAAAGGGCGAGCATGATGATCAGACAGAGGATCGTCCACACCGTTGTCCTGAATGTCGCATTCTTCATCAGATGCCTCCCTTGAACGATTGGCTGTCGAATCATATCCTGATGATGCCAGGATCCGTTTTCTTGATAAAAAGCGGGTTGAACAGGAAAGCCCCTTTCCATTTGGACCTTGCCGCGATCTGGGGCGAAGCCATCCGGATGGTGGCCTGCCGGGAAATGTCCTGCGGCGGAACGCGCCATTCGGGTCTATGCGCAGCTCCCATCCTGAAATTCCAGCGCGTCCGCAAGCATTTCCGTGATCCGGATCCCGTTCGGACACACCCGTTCGCATCGGGCGCAGCCCCTGCACCCTTCCAGTTGTGCACGCGAAAACGATGCCTCAGCCATGGCCGAAAGAGCGGTTTCCCTGTCCCCCAGCTGATCGTGATAGTACGTCTTGCTCCGGAGTATCGTCGAGATCCCGAGTCCCTGAGGACAGACCTTTTCGCATTCGCCGCACATCATGCAGTTCCTCGCCCTGTTCCGCTGGGCGTACTGATACAAGGAAAAATCCTCGGCACCCGTCAAAACCTCACGCACGGAACGGATGTACAGATCCAAGGATTCAAAATCGGGGAATGCCTTGTTGACGGTGGTGACAGCTGGATGTTTCAGGAGCTTTTTAAGATAGGCAACCTGCATCTCCCGGTCTTCCATCCCCTTCATGGATTTCATGGCCATGACGCCCATGCCCTTATCCATCGCGTCGCGCAGATCCAGGTCCATGGCCTCGAGAGCCGGCTGGTTCAACACCGGCTGAAGGACGTGGTAAAAACCGTCCCGCACGGCCCTGGCGACGCAGGCCTTCACCTGATCGTGGGAGGTCAGACCGGCAAATCGAACCTTGCCCTGGTTTTTTAAGTTTTCGAACATGTCCCGTATCTTCGGATCCGATACTTTCTCTTCGGAATGACGGTTGAACATCAGGATGTCGATAGAATCGGTCCCGAGGATGTTCAGCACATCCTCGATCCGGTCAAACGTATCCTTCAGGGCGATGTAGACACGCTGTCTTTTTCCTTTCAGCGCCTCCTTCAATTCCCGGATCGCTTTGCCGTGATTGTAGCTCGTGGACATGTGAATGAGATTCACGCCGCGGTCCAGGGCGTAGCTGGCCACCTGCCGGATCAGGCCAATGCCCCCCAGACTGATGACGGAAACGTAAAGCCCCGTGTTTCCCAGCTTCCGATAAACCATATCCGGATGATAATTCCGGATGTCCCCGGGATTCGGGTCGGATCCGTGCTTGTCCGCATCCATCCCGGGAAGGAGTCCGCCGGCCGTGAAGGCCGCTGCGCTTGTTTTCATGAAAGACCGGCGGGAAATCAAGTTCCGATTTTGTTTCATGGATGCCTCCTGATTCTCGAGATCGTTTTTTCCATCATTTTCTTTAAATCGGTTCAATCATTTCGCGAACGCATCCCCCGCGTCTTCCAATGGGGTAATCGAGCGGATGTCCGGCTATTTTCCCCAAGGGGACCGAAATTTTCCAGCTCATCACCGGATGGCGGTCTTACGGGCTGGCAGGAACGTAAACCCGCCGGATCAAACCGAGACTTCCCGGCTGCGATGAGTCTGCAGTGATGGGACGCGGACCATTTAAAAAAGCCCCAATTGGTCGTCATTTTTGCGTTTCCGGCGAAGGCTGTGTTCTTTTTCCCTTTCGATCAGATCTTCCCCGATCTCATCCAGAAAAGGACTTCTCGCCGCGCGCTGACGTTCGCCCCTGAACGTCCTTTTTTCCGCATGGGTCAGGACAAGCCGTTTTTTTGCGCGGGTCATGCCCACATAGAGAAGCCTTCTTTCCTCGTCTTCATCCGTTTGCCTGCCGGCCCTGCTGAACGGGATCAGCCCCTGTTCGCATCCCACGATGAACACGCAGGGGAATTCAAGTCCCTTGGACGCGTGCAGGGTCATCAATGAGACGGCTTCAATGCCGGGCTGGAACGTATCCATGGGGCTCCCCAGGCTGACTGATTTCATGAAGGAAAGGATGTCCCCTCCAGAACCCGAAGCGAGGATTTCCATGCGTTTGATTTCAGTTTCCCGCCCGGCAAGCAGCGATTCCGGCAAATCTTTCAAAATCAGGCCGAGACCTCTCTTCAGGTCCTCGCTGTCCAGAAGGATTTGCATCTCCTCCATACGCGCATCCGGGATGCCGTATTCCCTGAGCGCAGGGCCGAGAAACGCGCGCATGCCCGGATGGAGGGCTGTCCGGATGACATCCATCACAGCCCGGACCAGGGGCGATTCGGTGAACGGGTGCTCGTCCGATGTCTGGCAGGGTATGCCGTGGTCCGCGAAGCCTTTCAGCAGGGCCGCGAACTGGCTGCGCGTTCTCGCCAGAACGGCAAAATCGGCAAGGCCGAAACCGTCCTCCTCGTTTCCCGCTGCGATGTCGCTGTCCATTGAAAAAAACCGCACGCCTCCCATGAGTCTTTCGATGGTGCGCACGACGAATTCCGCCTCGGCAGCTTCGGATGCCTGTTTGGAAATCCGGATACGGGCTCCGGAATCCGGTCCTGCGAGTTCTGCGGCATGCCTGTCCTGTTTGCGGATCACCATTCCGGATGCCTTGAGAAAGGCTGCGGGGCAGCGATAACTCCGGGTCAGCCTGTAGATTTTCGCTTTCGGGTAATCCTCCTGAAAACGCAGGATGAACCCGGGATCCGACCCCCTGAAACCGTAGATGGACTGATTGGGATCTCCGATGACGAACAGATCCGCATCCTCCCCCGGCATCAGCAGCCTGAGCAGTTCAGCCTGTGCGGCATTGACATCCTGAAATTCGTCCACCAGAATATGCCGAAACCGATTCCGGTATTCGGCGAGTATGTCTGGATGTCTTCGGAAAATTTCAATCGGTTTGACGATCAGGTCGTCCAGGTCAAAAGCGTTCAGGTCCTTCAAGCGGGATTCGTAATCCGCCAGTATTGAATAATCCGCAGAGTCTGCCGCTGAATCATCCGGCCGCAGTTTTTGCTTGAGACCGGACAAACGGCCCTGAAGCCCGTGCATCCTGTGCGAATCCGGAATGCTGCTTTCCAGTATGATTTTCCTGTCCTCCCCGTCGACGACCATCCACGGCCAGCTGCGTCCGAGCCTGCCGCCATGCTCGCGCAGGATGGAAAATCCCAGGCCGTGGAATGTGGCGATGTCCGGAACTTCACCGGCCGCCGCAACAAGCGGCCTGATGCGGGACCTGATTTCATCCGCCGCCTTGTTGGTGAACGTGAGGGCCAGGATGTTTCCCGGCTGTGAGAACCCGTCCCGGATCAGATGAAGGATGCGGGACACGAGGACGGATGTCTTTCCCGTGCCGGGACCCGCGAGCACCAGGGCAGGTCCTCCCCCATGCCGGATCGCCCGGTCCTGGACCGGATCGTGCACGAGGGTTCGGCCCTTACCGGATTCAGGATCTGCGCCGACACGCACGGACCCCGCATATTCCGGGGGATTGACGCAATCCTTCTGTTTTCTTTTGCCGGAGGAAGACCGGGGAGTGGCTCCGGAGCCGAACAGGGATTCCTGATTCCGCGTCCGGATCTCTCCTTCGTCGAACATGCGAATGACCCCGTATTCCCCATCGTATCCCGCCCGGATGCGCACCTCTCCGCTGCGCATGCGCCGGACTGCTTCTTCCGCAAGCTCGCCCCCTGTTTTGCGTATCCGGTCCAGGGGAGCATCGATCAGGACATGGAGTTCAGGCCCTACGGAGCGGATCAGGGCCGCATAGGCAGCGCCCACGGTTTTGGATTGCGCGCCGGACTGGTGAATCTCGGCCAGGATTTCCTTCAGCGGCACCGCGGAAAGGAAGCGGGAAGGCCGCGGCCTTGCGGAAGCATCCGGGCGGTCCGCGAGTTGCATGACACGGTGGAGAACGCCGACCGTGACCCTTTTCCCGCATACCGGACAGACGCCCTGCCTGCGCATGGTTTCTTCCGGGCGCCAGGAAACGCCGCATTTCCGGTGCCCGTCGTAATGGTACTTGCCTTCCTGCGGGAAAAACTCGATGGTGCCAGTGAAACGGGCCGGATCGCTCGATTCGAGCGCGCCGGCGATTCCGTTATAGGAAAGATCCGTGTCGAAACGGTTCGCCTCGCGGCCGAGTTTTTCCGGAGAATGCGCGTCCGAATTCGAAACCAGGGTGTACTGGTCCAGGCTGGAGCACAGCGCATTCATGTCCGGATCCGAGGAAAGCCCCGTCTCCACTGCATGGATGCAATGAGCCAGGTCCCCGTAGCACTCCCCGATGCTGTCGAAACCGGATTTTTCCCCCATCGCCGAAAACCATGGCGTCCAGATATGAGCCGGGATGAACACGATGCTCTTCGATGCGGAAAGGCAGAGCTCCAAGAGATCCCTGGAGTCCATGCCGAGAATGGGCCTGCCGTCCGAAGTGATGTTGAATTTCAGGCGTGACAGGCCGTTCTGAATCTTCTCCGCCGTGTCGAAATCCGGAGCCAGGATCACGTGATGCACTTTCCGGACTTTTCCCTCCTTTTTGTATATGGTGCTGATTTCCGCGCTCAGGAGGAAGCGTGGAGCGTTCGAATCATCCACAGGCCCGATCCAATCCGGATGGATCGACAGTCCGGATCTGAGACGGAAAAGGCCCTGCTCCGCAGGCTGCAATTTATCCTTCAACTCGGACAACCAGGCCGGATGCGTGAAATCGCCTGTTGCCACGACCTTCAATCCCTTGATCCGGCCCCAAAGGTCCAGATGCTCAGGCGTCAACTGGCTGCTGGTGGCGATGGAAAAATGGGAATGGATGTGGAGATCGGCGATGAATTTCATGTGAAAGGCCCCCCGGGCACAAGACAGGCGGGGATCGACATCCGCTTGAACGTGAAGGTACGCAATAAGGCGTCCCCCTTATCCGGTATTCCCATACCGGATCCAGGGCAGGTATTGCGGCCGAATCCGGTATAAACAGGCTGTTTCCCGGGAGGAGGATTGTCCACAGGGGAATGCGTCTTTTCACAAGCCTGATGGCTGAGAAAGAAGAGAGTACAGGTCATGCCCAAAAACGTCTTCAACAAACGGGTGCGTTTCATCGGGGCATCTCCGGTCTGAACGATGCCAGGGGCTCCTTGCTTTCCATTTTACGAAAAATATCGCCTGATTACAACAGGCAAATGAAGGATCGACGCCGATCCGCCATGCGTGGAGCACGGCTTTCTATCCCTGAGCCAAATTGGAACTTGCTTCCTCCTGCTTTTTGGCCTAAATTGCAACGAAATGAGAACCTATGAAAACCCTTTCCAGCCGGATTCAGAGGATCCGCGACCAGCCGTCCTGATCGCCGGATCCGCGACGCGCGACACCATTGTACTCTCCGGGAGGCGGATTCATAAAATCGGAGGCGTCGCCACCTATGCGGGCATGACGTTCCGGAAACACGGCATTGCAACCCACGTGCTGACGAATCTCGCTCCGGCCGAGGATTTTATACGCCGCGTCTACCGGCGATACGGCATCCGTCTTCACGTGGGGACAGCAGGAAAAACCACCCGTTTCATCAACCGGGTGGATGAAGACGGCCGGAAACAGGAAGTCTCCTGCCGCGCCGCACCCGTATCCTGGGAATGCGGGAAAAAAAGGCTCAGGCAGGTCCGGCATGTCCACCTGGGGCCGCTGCATCCGGATGATCTGGAGGAAAGCTGGCTGCCGGGATTGCGTGAATTCGAAGGGCTGGTATCACTGGATGTTCAGGGATATATCCGGAGGCTCAGGGGCCGGTCCGTCACCGCATCGGTTTCCCCTTTTCTGGAAAAGGCGCTTCAGGTTTGCTGCATCATCAAGGCCACGGAACGGGAGTTCCAACTCATCTTGAAAACATGGCAATTGGATCAGGCGGAATTTCTGCGTCGATTCCCCTTGAACGAAATACTCGTCACATGCGGGAAGGACGGAGGCTACCTCCTGTCCCGCAGGCG
>JAFGEX010000002.1 GCA_016931355.1 bacterium | reverse complement strand
ATGATCCCGTTCAGATATCCCTCGATGTCCGAATGCCCCTCCCATTCGGATCCGATGCCGTAACTCATGGAGAATACGACCGGGGTTTTATTATCCTTCGCCCACTGCACACCGAAATCATAGGCGGATTCCATGGCGCCTGTTGTACTGCATCCGCCAGCCAGCGTGCCGTTGCCGATCTTACAGGAAATGACCTGCGCGCCGGGAGCAATGCCGTGCTGCGTGGGCTCTCCGTGCACCTGGAAACCGGCTGCGATGCCTGCGCAATGCGTGCCGTGGGAGTTGTCGCAGTAATGCACGGAAGCGGTTTTATCCTCCGGGAGTATGGTCACCGCAAATGTCAGAAGGGCCTTGTCCTTGTCTGCGTCTCTGCCCCTCAATGAAAAGGTTTCCCGGTTTTCGGAAAAATTGAAACGCGGCTTCTCGTCCTGTATGTTGCCGTCCGCATCCTCATCCACGAAATAAACCCATTGATCGCCGCTGTCCGACTTGACAGGAAAGGTGAGGATGGCGAAACGGTCATGTTCGCTCCCGTTGTTGTTGATGTCCTTGACTGAAGCATTTTTAAACTGATCCTGCTCGTCGATCACGCCCATCCACCAGGTCCCGTCCTGTGTCTTGTAAGGAAGCTGCTCATAGCCGGTGAGTCGCAGGTCGCCGGACTTCAGCGTTTTTTCAAAGCCGGTTGAGTCGATCTCCGCCTTCTTCAGGTGGATGTCGCCCTGGCCTGAGAAATCCCTGGCATCAATGACCTTGGCCTTTCCGTCTGAAGTCTTCTCCAGGCCCCTGACTCCGGAATCCACACCGGAATCGCAGATGATGATGACTACGCCTCGGCCGTCCCATGCCGGATGGGCCTTGATGAAATCATGTGCACCGATGGTTTTCGTGTCCAGAAAATTCCAGGGATCTTCGGGAAGGGGTGCGTTCTGGGCCGGGCAGGCTGTGGACAGGCCCAGGATCGCGGATGCGGCCAGGAAGACGATATTTCGTTTCATGATATCTCCAGTCATTCGAATGAAACAGGGTCATTATCGCAGTTTCGATAATTGAGTGCCGATGTTGAAGTTCCCGGGCAGCAAGCTGCCTGGGAATTTTCAACCTGTAAGGATGAAGACATTCAGATTCGCGCGCTCCCCTCGCGGCAAGCCGCGGGGAATGCGTTCGCTGTCAGATTGAATTTGCCGCAGTTCAGGCATTCGCAAGTCAGCATCCGCAAACGGCAGGGGCGGATCAAAAAGTTGATTCCGCCATTTTCAAAATCGAACGGATGGAATGCAAACGGCTCATCTGCAGCCTTGTTGGACAACCCCTGAAAACGGATTCGACTTTCCGGCCCTCTATCTCAGCCACATCAATTTTTGCGTCCGGAGTTTGTTCCCGGTCGCAATCCTGCAAATATAAATCCCGCTCGGCACCTGCCGTCCCCTTTCGTCCAGCCCGTCCCATTCCACCTGTTGCCGGTTCGCCTCGTACCTGCCGCTTGCAAGCCTGCGCACGAGCCTGCCCCGCACATCCACGATGTCCAGATTCACACCGGATTTTCCGTCCGTCTCGAATCCGATCCTGGCTGTCCGGAATGCGGGATTCGGGAAAATATCGGGAGAAGCGATGGACGTTTGATTTGCGGCGCCGGAGAGAAGCACGGCGGTGATTGAAAGCGGGGGCAGGTTCAGGGTGAATGATCCGCTGTCCACGACCGCTGTACCGGATTGAAGCGCGTTGTCGGTACGGGATTTGAAAGTTTCGGAGGAAGGAAGGCCGGAAAGCATCCCTGTTTCATGCGGTCCGTCATCCGCCTGGAAATTCGACAGGGTCACCCGGACATCCTGCGCAGCGCCGGTGGAGCGGTTGATCAGAATCACTGTCAGGGAATCTCCGGCCGTATTGATCGAGGAATACGCGGATACGGTTTCCGCAGGATCCGAAACGGATGCAACACGGACCGGTTTGAAATGCCGGGTGAAAAGATGCAGCACCTCCCACATGCCTGTCTTCCAGGTCCAGGGCGTGAAAAGTTCGACTCCCTCATCTGCGAAAACACCCAATGTCGAGGCATACCAGACCGCGGTCACGTTCGGATCAGAATTCAATATGTCCATTTCGGAGACGCCGAAGGTGACACCATGATCCGCACCGAGATACTTGTCCAGCCACTCTCCGCATCTGGAGAACAGATATTCCTTCGTGATTCGGTTGTCCCAGGCGCCCGTCCCCGCCCTCATGACGCCGTTCGCGCCCGGATAATTGTACGTCCGGTCGAACCAGACCCGGTGGAGCTGCACGATGTCCGAAGCCTTGGTTTCATCCGGATAGAAATGAACGTCCAGCACATCGAGCAGGCGCATGCCCGAGGCCTGCTGCTCCTCCCCGATGCGCTTGATGAAGTACTCCAGCCAGGTGTAGGATTTGGAGCCGGACTGGATTTTTTCGTCGTCCCAGTTGAACCACTGCCATTCATCAGCAGGGACGGGCCCGGCCAGACGGATCTCCGGAAATGCGGCGCGCGCCTTTTTGGCGACCTCGAAATACCTCTGCAT
Organism: bacterium; assembly: GCA_016931355.1. GTDB lineage: Bacteria > Zhuqueibacterota > QNDG01 > QNDG01 > JABMRT01 > JAFGEX01. The sequence continues at coordinate 11,844 of JAFGEX010000002.1, read as the reverse complement.
GAATTCCTCGGCGGGTATGAGGTCAGGCATCACGTCGTCATGCGTCCCGTTCCAGATTTCGGGCTCGTTGTCCATGTTCCAGTACCGCATGGAAACGGCGGGAACGCCGAGTTCAGAAATCCAATGACCGAGAATGCCGGTCGTTGAGTCCGCGGGCCAGTCCATCAGGTAGAGATCAGGATTCCCCTCTCCTGACCAGTTGTTATGCACGCCCTCCCACCACTGCGACTGGTTGTATCCCCAGTCGTTGAAATTGTACTGGGATGTTTTCGCCGCTTTTCCGATGAGCTGGAAGGCCCACATGCCTGCAGCGCCCGGCATGTTCTGGCCCAGGCTGGCGACGGTAAAATCCCAGTCATGTTTGTAAACGTTGTTGTACCAGTTCGGATGGCTGGTCAGCTTGAGCCGCCAGTTGTATTTCGTCGAATTGTTCCCGCCGTTTTCCCTGAACAGACGGATCCCCGCGTCCCGGTACATCTGCCACTCGGCCTTGGACACCGGATCCCCCGGATTATCCGAAAGGGAATTGTTCCTGCCGTAGATGAAGGGGGATATGGGTTTTCTCCCGGAAGCCGCATCGACCGAGATCTCCGCGGCCCTGGCGCTGACTGCGAACAGGAAGCAGAACAGGATACGCATCATCAGTATTCCCTCCATCATCACTTTGAAATATGAATGTCTCTGGCTGGCCGGGCGTAACAATATCCGCGGCAAGCGGCTTTCCCATCTGCCTAATTATAATCATTTTTTTCTATCGGATCAAACTATTTGCAGCGTGGAACCAGTGTACGCCCATGAACCTGTCGTCCCGGCGCCACCCTGTTGCCGGAGGATCCGGCGCCACGGTTCGGCGGACGAGATGATGTGTCCGGGCGCAGTGAATTGATTCATCGATATGGGATGGTCATCAACAGTCAGCGGCTGTGAGGACACAGATCCCTCGCCCTGGAAATAAGGGGCCGGGGATGACAGTCATGAAGAAAAAGGTTGATACAATACTCAGAGCGGATAAATCCAGGTCAGTCCGATCTCAACGCCGAAGAGATCCATGCTCTCCCCGTATTGTCCGAAGGAGAGCCTGGCGGTGACCGGCAATCGCGATCCGCCGCTCAGCTGGAATTCCGGCGTGATCCCGACCGTGAAAAACTGTGCGCTGTGAAACGCCGCGGTCTTCTGAAAATGGGACAATTCGGCAAGGATCTGTACCGGGATGCCTGGATTCCCCCAATGAAATCGATACCTCCCGGAAGCCTGGAACTCGTCCGGGATGGTTTTCTGGGCTTCCGGAAGCATGCCGCCCGCAATGGCGATCTGGTTCTTGTCCCGCGACCGGTATCTCAACAGCAGGGACAGTATCCCGGAAGGAAGCCTGTGTTTTACCTGCACGTTCACGGCCTTCTTGTCCCCGGCAAGGAATTTCTCCTCGCCGCCGATCCTGTCCTTCCCGTATGCGGAAAATATCATGTCACCGGTGACGATGGTTTTTTCTCCCGCACGGAAATCAAAACCCCCGGTGACCATCCACTCGTCGCCCGGATCGTACTTTTTGCTCATGCCCTCGAAAGGCGTGAACGAACCGCGCACCTGATACGAGGCGCCGAGGCCGAAGACCCATTTTTCGCCGGCCGGGATGGCCCACGAAAATCCAGGAGAAAGATTCAATCCCTGTCCGAAACTCGGAGTCCTGAACCGGTACATGGTGAGGCTGAGCAGGTACAGGGTGCTGAATTCCTCCATGGAAACAGCTTTTTTGCCGGTCGGCAAATTAAGCCCCAGGCTGAATTTCATGTTCAGCGATTCCATGTAATAATTCAGCGTGCTCTGGATGTCCCCCAGGCCGGTGAGCCGGTGAAGGGAATTTCCCCCCGCCGATGCCATGGACGTATATGCGCTGAGGCTCGTGTTCTTCCCGAGCGGATAATAGAAAAACAGGGGCGTGCTGAACTCTGAGATGAGCGTTTTCCCGCTGCTGATCCAGGATTGATAGGACAGGGAAGCCTGCACGAATCCCTGCTGGCTGATGATGAACACCTCGTCAGCGGCAACGGAAGCGGACGGTACGGTGAAGACCAACACGCACAAAAAAAGAACGATGTGCCTGATGTGCATTTTTACTCCAGTTATTTTTGATTTTGGATTGTGGATTGCGGATTTAAAAAACCTCTTCCTGTTTTCAATCCACAATCAAGAATCCGCAATTTGATATCCATGTCGCGGCAGCAAGCTGCCGCACTCCAAAATCAAGTTGCCCCCGCACTGGATCCCGGGCGTGCCATGCCCTGTCACAGGCTGCATCGGCGAACCCTTGTCATGATCAAGCATCTTACCGCCCGCCTCACCCGGGATGACCACACGGATAGATCTCAGATTTCAAAATCCGGATGAACGATCTCAGATTTGTTTTTAGATCTGACTTCTGCAATCTGCAACGACCTTCACCTCCGGAAGGGATGACACTTCCATTCCTGCAAATGGTTCCCGGTGGTTTATCAATTCGACTCCTCGAAGGGACGCCCTCCCGGAGGTTCACGTACACCTGAATCCCCGAATCCCGTTCTTATACGATGCCCGATGCCCGAAGAAAGATGAACGTCCTTCTCACCTCACCAGTATCATCTTCCTCGCAGCGGAAAATCCCTCCGCGCGGATGCGGCAGATATAGACGCCTGCAGGCACGGGGATCCCCCTGTCGTTGTTGCCGTCCCAATGCGCCACGTACCTGCCTGTCACCTGCTCCCCGTCCAGCAATGTCCTGACCTTGCGTCCGAGAACATCGAAAACGTCCAGCAGAACCCTGGCCTTTCTTCCAACCTGGTAGGCGATCGCGGTCGAGGGATTGAACGGATTGGGATAGTTCTGTTCAATGGCGAAATCCATGGGTATGATCGGGATGCCGCCCGCGGCTTCCCGCGCGAATTCAGGCGTCCCGATGATGAGCCTCAGGTTCCGCACCTGCAGGTCCTTTTTCAGGTCCACATGGGCTTCCAGCCCGGACACCGGCATAGCGCACATGAAATCCCTGTCCAAAAGATAGAGCTTCAGGCTGTCCGACTTGCTCCCCTGCTCCGAAAAACAAAGATGCGCCTGTTTGTCCATTTTCAGATTCGTTGAAATCCGGAGGTCCCACGCGTACCCCTTTTCACCCGGAGTCTTGAAATTGCCTGCAAACAAACCATCCTTCTCCAGGATCGCGAGCTGCAAATGGTCGCCGATTGGAGGAGCTTCGGCAAAATCAAGCGAATCCAGGCCGTGTGCAGCACCCGACAGGAATCCGACGAAGTTGTTGCGGTCCATAAGCCTGAATCCCGGCACATCCGCGGAAATTTGAATCCGGTATTCCCCTTCCCGCAGGCTCTTGGCCATTCTTTTGGGAGTGCCGGCTGCGGACTCCTCAGGGACAAACAGGAGGGAAACCGCAGAGGTTGAACGGTTCTGAATGAAATATCCCTCCCAGGGATCCAGGACCTGCACGCCGTACTCGTAATCCGTACCGTTCCAATAAACCGGCGCCTCCACGTCTCCCTCCGCAACAACGCTCGACCAATCCACGGAAAAGGCGAAAGGATCGGCGACCTGGTTCCATCCCGGCTGCAGGGTCACGGAGTAGGGCGCTGAGGCGTTTACGCTGATGCCGTCCTCCACGTCGAAAAACCGTCCGCTGCGCGCGATGAGCCACATCGCGGCGCCTGGTATGAATGTCTCCCGCAGGTCGGGGTATTCGGCGTAATAATCGGCTACATTTTCCCTGTAGGCGCAGACGCGCCACTGGGTCCGGTCATACTCGCCGTAATCATCCCCGAGCACATCGAAAATCCCCGGCAGTTCAAGGGCCAGCGGGACTGAAACCATCCGGTAGGTCATTTCGCCGAGCGTCAAATCCGGCCGGTAGCTTGCCACGGGAACCTGCAGATGCGCCGGGGATCTCTGCGGATCCGTTTCCGGGAAAGTGACGACGAACTGGCCGTTGGAAAGCCGCGCATAAAAATCAACGCCCCGCAGGGTGACTGCGCTGCCCGGGATGACGCCTTCCAGCAGCAGCCCGTTCTGAGTCAAAGCGACGGATTCATAATCGATCCTGCCGGACGGCTTGTAGTACAGCGTCCTCTCAGACATCGGGATGGATGCGGAAAGCGTCACGGACACCGGAAGATCCGCGGCAGGCACTGGAGAAGCGACCTGAACCGCCATGCTTGGGAGGCTGGAATATCCTGTCAGCCGGACCGAATCCGGGCTGCTTGCGGCATTGCTCGCGATGACGAGAAAGGCCAGCCTGACCCCGAATCCTGCAGGCGTGAATTGAAGATTGACCTCTCGCGAGGATGAAACCGGCAGCACCCCGGCCGCAGCTCCGCTGACGATTGAGAATTCAGAGGCATTCAAACCTGCAATCGCCGGGGTATAAAGTGAGAGTTCCGCATCCCCGGTGTTCGAGACGGATATCAGCCGCTGCGGATTGCTGCCAGGCGCAACCGTGTCGAAATCAACCGTTTCCGCGGAAAGCTCAAGCTCGGGCGCAATGCCGCTTCCGGACAGGGCCACTGTGTCCGGACTCGATGCCGCGCTGTGCGTGACGATGATGACAGCCTGCCGGAATCCGCGTGCGTCCGGCAGGAAACGTACGGTGACGGTCCTTGAGCCGGACGGCAGAAGGATGCCCGCTTCGCCACCGCTCACGATCTGAAAAGAGCCGGCGTCTGCGCCGGAAAGGGTCAGCGCGTTGATTGTAAGGTTGACGGTTTCCGTATTGGAAATGCTGTAATCCAGAAGCCTTGTTTCTCCGACCGTGACCGTGCCGTAATCCAGCGTCTGGGTCGAAAACATCTGCGTCGGCGCTCCGCCTTCTCCGGCGAGATTCACGGCCAGCGGCGTGCCGGACGCATTGGTCGTAATCTGCAGGATGGCCTGCTTGGCGCCCGGGCTTTCAGGAGCAAAACGCACGCGGATGCGCGTGGAATCGAACGGAACGATCGATGCGGATCCGGCATCTGTGATGGAGAACTCGACTGCGTTCGCGCCGATAAAGGACAGATTCAGCACGGACAAAACAAGGTCGCCCCTGTTGGACAGGAATATGTCGCGGGTCGCGTTCAGTCCTGTGCGGACCTGGCCGAAGGAAAGGGTATTCGCGGAAAGAACAGGAACAGGCGTGCCCGCCTGGCCGGACAGAACCACGGTATCCGGATCCGTTGCCGCATTGCTCAGGATCACAAGCTGGGCCTGCTTGGCTCCGGAATTCTGGGGCGTGAGTGTGAGAGTGACGGTTTTGGATGTTCCCGGCAATAGGTTCGCAGGCCCCCCGCCGGTTACGGTAAATTCATTGAAATTCTGGCCTGCAAGGAAGGTTTCGAAAATGGAAAGCGACGCGCCTCCGGTGTTGGAAACGACGACATTCCGCTGCACGCTGCTGCTGACCACGACATTTCCGAATGATAGCGCGGTTTGGGAAAGGGATAGAACCGGAACAGCCTGGGCGCCGCCCAAGCCCGTTACGGCCATGGTATCCGGACTGGTGCCTGCATCTGAAAGCACGATCAGGTTAGCGACTTTGGGACCTTGCGATACGGGCGCAAAAAGCACCTCCACGTCCCGGTATTGGGACGGCGCCAAAATGCCCGGCCCTCCGCCGCTGAGAATTTGAAAGGAGGCCGTGTCAGCACCTGACTTGAAAACATCAAAAAGATTCAGATCAGAACTTCCCGTATTCGTGATCCGGAGGCTGCGTACCGAATCATTGCCGGCCGGGACCGTGCCGAAGTCCATGGATGTTGGATTGAACGAGACTGCAGGCGCAGCCGGCGCCCGAAGAACAGCCAGGCCTCCCCCCCATGTCCCGATCCACTTGTTCCCCTGGGAATCGACGGTGACGCAGTAAACGTGGTCTGCCGGCAGGCTCGAATTGCCTGTATTGTAAACCGTCCAGACGTCGAATCCGTCGAACACTGCGAGTCCGCCGCCGTTCGTGCCGACCCAGATGTTGTTCAAGCCGTCAAAGGCAATGCCGTACACATTGTCCGAAGGGATGCCGGAATTGCCCATATTGTACACGGTCCAGGATGTAAACTCCCTGACCGCAAGTCCTCCGCCGCCGGTCCCGATCCAGACCGTATTGGGAGCAACCGATTGTAGGCCGTTCTCGTTGATGAAATTGTTCGGAAGGCCCGAGTTGCCCGTATTGTAAACCTGCCACTGCACGCCGTCCCAGGAGGCGAGTCCGCCTCCATAGGTGCCCAACCATTGCACCGGAGTTCCTGGTTCCCTGGCCATGGCGCTGACTTCGTTGTAGGGCAGGCCGGAATTGGCGGCATTGTAAACCGCCCAGTCCGTCCCGTCGAAGGACGCAAGCCCGCCGCCGTATGTGCCCATCCACTTGACGTTCGTCCCGTCCACTGCCACACAGTGGACGTCGTTCGTCGGTATGCCGGAATTCCCCGTGTTGTAAACATTCCATGTAGTGCCGTCGAACGACGCAAGACCGCCCCCGAACGTGCCGATCCATTTGACGTTCGAGCCGTCGATGAAAATGCTGCGTACATCATTGCCCGGAAGGCCGGAATTGCCGGTGTTGTAAACGGTCCAGCTGGTGCCGTCAAAAAGCGCGAGCCCGCCCTGCGTGCCGATCCATTTCCTCCCGGATCCGTCTATGCGGATTTGGGTCACATAGTTGTACGGAAGGCCGGAATTGGAGGTATTGTACACATCCCAGACATCGGCGGGCGCGTCGCCCTCCCCGGTCAGATAAAGGGTGTCCGGGCTGGACGGCGCATTGCTGAAAATCACGAGTTGGGCCTGCTTCCAACCCTCGCTTTGCGGCGCAAAATGAATCTCCAGGAAACGGCTGAATCCCGGAAGCAGGGTGTCCGGGTAAGTCCCCGCGGCCATCCAGAAATCACCCGGATTCGTACCAGTCAGGCTCGTCATATTGATGATCAGATTCGCCTCGCCTGTGTTTGTCAGTGAATTTGTTCTGGCCGAGTCCGAGCCGGTGGAAACGAATCCGAAGTCCATGCTCAATTCCGAATAAGATGTTTCCGGATAGAGCGTTTCCTCAAGAACAGCCAGACCTCCGCCGTATGTACCGACCCACTTCCATCCGGATCCGTCTACTGCGACAGAACGGATTTGATCATTCGGGAGACCGGAATTTCCTGTATTGTATACGGTCCAGGAGACATCATCAAAGAGTGCCAATCCGCCGCCGAAGGTGCCGATGCATTTCTTGCCGGAACCATCCAGGGAGACCGAACGGACTTCATCGTGCGGCAGCCCTGAACCGGCTGTGCTGTACACCGTCCAGGTGATGTCGTCGAATGATACCAGTCCGAATCCCCAGGTTCCAATCCATTTGCGGTTTGAGGAATCGATCGTGATACAGAGGATCTCGTCATTCGGGAGGCCTGAATTTAATGTGTTGTATGTTGTCCAAGTCAAATCATCAAAAACGGCCAATCCGGATCCCCAGGTTCCCACCCATTTGCTGTCCGAACCGTCGATCGCCAAAGACAGGATCTGGTCGCTCGGAATACTCGAATTCCCTGTATTATAAACAGCCCACCCTGATCCGTTGAAAACGGCCAGTCCGCCGTTTTCCGTGCCGATCCATTTCCGGTCCGAAGCGTCAATGGCGATGCACGTTACCTTGTTTGACGGCAGCCCTGAATTCCCCGTATGATATACAGTCCATGCGGCGCCGTCAAATAGAGCTACACCACCCCCGTAGGTTCCGATCCATTTGCGGCCGGACGCATCAATGGCGATGGAACGGACAGAATCCAGCGGAAGGCCGGAATTCAATGTATTGTAAACAGTCCAGACAGCCCCGTCGAAAACGGCCAATCCGCCTGTCTCTGTACCAACCCATTTTCGGTCAGAGGCATCGATGGTCACTGTCTGAACCAGGTCGTCGGGAAGGCCCGAATTGAGTGTATTATAGATGCTCCACGTCGTCTGCGCTTTTATGAGAACAGGTAATATGAATATGATGATTAGGCTCATCCCGGAAATGAAACGAGAGAACTCGCAATCAGCGTGGATGAACGTTCTGCATTGCTGACTCCTCTTCCTGTGACGGATTCCCCCGAATATCGACATGACAGTATCGGATGCATCATTCTTCACACCAATTACTGTTTTTCGAATTTTCATCCCTCACCTCCCCGGCGGCCTGGGCGGATCCGGGAGCACGTCGAGGCCCACGTCGGCCCCGGAAGTCACGGGTTCGGAAACGGTTTTTCGGTCGTCCTGTCCCGGGACGAACACGGAATTGATGTTGTCGGAAAGGTTCTGCATCCGGTCCGATATCATCTCCATCTGCACCTCGGAAGCGGGCAGAACGGCTGCAGGCTCATAAACGAACGGCTGTTCCACGATTTCCGGGGACGCGGTGATGATCTCGGGCGCCAGGGTCATCTGGTCCGTTATCAGGCAGTCCTCAAACCTGGAGGAAGCCTCCTGGAAATCCGGATCCAGCCTTCCGGCCTGGCGGAAATGTTCGGCAGCCTCCTGGAACCGGCCCGCGTCCTGGCTTTCCAGGCCCCTGCAGTAAGCCATGAACGCCTGCAGGTTCCGCGTGGGCACGTAAAGTATTTTTTCTCTCTCCTCGGCTGTCAGTTCGATGCCCATGTTGTCGAGCATGTCGAATATCAGCCTCTTCTCGAGATCGAAAACCGCCTTGAGCGCGTCCGCACGGCTGACCTGTATGGGGAGTGCTTTGGGTTCCACCGCATTGAAGAGCTCCGCGTCCATGGACAGCCTTTTCTTGGACGACACATCGTACCTGCCCCACAGTACTTTTTCCGCACCAAGCAGTTTTCCGAATTTCGGAGCTGTGGATTCGTCCGTAATGCCCGCCTGGGCCAAATTCATTTCTTCGATCATGGTCTGCATGCGCATGCGTTCAACCAGCTGGAGCTGCTTGACCTGGCTCAGGTCCGTGATCAGCATCTCGCTGATCCCCCTGCCGAGCACGCGGTACTCCTCATCCGATCCCAGATAGGAAAGCGGCAGCACGGCAATGGCGTTCGGGAGGATTTCCTGAACCTCCAGGTTGGCCTCCTGCTGCGCGATCGTGTTCCTGACTTCTTCGCCGATCCGCTGCTTCTCAAGCATTTCGAATTTGGCTTTCATTTTGGGGCGATAGGGCGAGTCCCCGTCCAGCTCCGTGTACCTGCCGAACACATCGCGGGCAGGGCCCAAACGGCCGGCTGCCTCCAATGCGAGGCCGTAATAAAAAAGCGTCTTATCGTTTCTGGGATCGATGTTGTGGGCCCGCGACAACAGGCGCCCGGCCTTGTCGAACTCCTTGACCCGGATCAGCAGAATGGAAAGGTCCTGCAGGGATTGGACATCCTGCGGATTTTTCAGAATGGTTCTCGCCAGGCTCCCCATTGCCTTCAGGTTTTGATCGTAGAGACGCTGGGTTTCAGGATCGCGCTGGGCCTGAACCGCTGCAGCCGCGACCATGAATAACGAGATGATTATCAAGCGGATACTGTGCGATTTCATTGCACCTCTGGTCATTAAACGGTTTGATACCAATCAAATATAATGATATTTTTTCTTGAATCAAGAACCTTATTTATTTATTTCATAAAGATTTAACAATGTTGTAATTTGTTTAGTGGATAATAATGATCAAAAAATATGCCAGCAGATTTCTATTGAACATCACAGCTTGTCATCCTGAATCCTGTCTTTTCAGATCGAGGGATCTGAGCCCGCATAGCGGCAAAATGTTTTAACCGTCAAATATACATAAACCTCTTGAACTCACCCGAAAACGTGATATCATCAGCGTGTCTGTGGCCTTCAGATCCTTTGGCCGCAGAGCCGCCTTAAGATGACCCAGGCTTCACTTCATCACCATCATCTTCCGCGTCAAGCGGAACCCGCCGGAATGAAGGACAACGAGATACATACCGCTTGCGAAGCCGTCTGCATCCAGAAGGATTTCATGCCGTCCGGGATTGAAAAGACCATCCGGTATTAAAAGTGCCCGACGGCCGTCAACGCCATGAATGGAAAACATGACATGAGCTGGATTCGGGATCAAAAAAGAGATGACAGCCCTGCCGTTGAACGGATTCGGAAAGATGGGCTCCAGATGGAATCCTTCGGGTATGCTTCCCGAATAATCATCCTGATCATTCTTGATTTCCGAAACGAATCCTCTTTCCCGGAGTATGGTGCGCACCGTCTTGACCGTCCCCCGGGTTGCAAGAAACTTCAGCCAATTGCGCATATTTCTCGGGTCGTCGTCAAAATTGGATTCATGCAGCACGACTCCCAGAACATCATCATCCGTGCCGGACAGAAAAAGGGCTTTGGCACTGTCCACCCTTGCCGGAGTGTTGATCAGTCCGAATCCGAGGCTGGTGACCGGCTGCCCATTCAGGATAAGGGATTGGGGCTGCGTCAACGCCTCAGCCATCATATGCCCGTCGTTTCTGTAGGGGATGCCGGCAGGCCAATCGACAAAATGATCAGTGATGCAACCGGTGAGCAGCAGCGAATCCCTGGCAAGCAGGCTCAGGAGATCAAAAAAATCCTGCATCGTGCCTCGATACAGGTCCGGGAAAATTATATCGGACTCCGGATGATTGGTATAGCCGTCCCAACCCGTCTTATAATCCAGCGAATGATGATGCGCGGCGATTTCATGGCCCGCAGCCTGCCATCCGCGTACCTGCGCCAGCAGCGCCGGCGTTGAAAGAATCGTGTCCGCCCATTGCGGCGTGAACTGAATGGTCAGCCGCGCATCGAACGAATCGGCCAGCATGACCATGCGGACCAGTGCCTCGTACTGGGATACATGCGTGGGTTCGCAGTGAACCGCGAAGAAGGTGTCCGGCCCCGCGCCGAATGCCAATACCGGGCATAAAAGAATGAGACACGCCGTTTTCTCGATGCGGATCATGTACATCCTCCTTCTCCTGAGGACCCACCGTGACGATTTCATCATCCCAAAAACGCCGCGGGCCGGTCATTTCAGCATTAAAAAATCCTGAATGCGTTTCTTCCAGTCTCAAAAAATTTTCTACGCCTGATCCCACTGCTCCCGCATGAGCTTCACAGCCGCCGGGATCGTGACCTTTTTATCACCCACCGAACCGCATTCCAGGCTGATGAAATCGCCGTATCCGATTTCCTTCAATCCCCTGAATCCGTCCACGTAGTTGTCGCCTTCGTCCTCCCCGGGCATCTTCCGTCGCTTCCGGCTGGCGATATGCATGTGGCGCAGGTATTTTCCGCCTGAAATCAGGGCGCCGCGGTCGCTGGTTTCCTCCCAGGTCATGTGCCAGAAATCACCCATGCATGCGACACCCGGATTGTTCGCATCCCTGCATATCGCAGCCGCATCCGCGACAAGTCGGAGAAAAGAGCATTCCTTGCGGTTCAGCGGTTCGAGAATGATCCTCGTTTGATTGGCCTGCGCATGATCGCCCAGCTCCGGAAGAAGCTGAAGCAAAAGATCGCGCGATTCCCAGTGCCCGAGCTTGGTCTGGCCGTGGAACGCAGGCACCATGATCAGGCCGGTGGAACCGAGTTCGCCTGCTGCGGTCAGTATCTCTCTGAGCGAGCGCATCGCCTTCTTCCGTTCTTCCTCCTGATCGGAAATCAGGACCCCCTCGAATCCCGCGCATACCGCGCTGACCCGGATATTCCTTCCCTGCAAGGCCTTTTGAAATTCCCCGATCCGTCCGCTCAAGCCTTTGCCGGACGGCTCGATACCGGCAAAGCCGTTCTGTTCGAGAAAATCGAGTTTCTCAGCCAGCGAATCTCCCGGCGCCACGCCTTCCTGGCAGGACAGCCTGAGAACGGCTGCGGATGATCCTGCTGTTGATTTTT
>JAFGEX010000235.1 GCA_016931355.1 bacterium | reverse complement strand
TGATACGGGTTCCAGATGTTGACCATGGTGTTCAGTGATGCGTCCGGGGACTTGACCTGGAAGCCCGAGAGCAGGCCGTCCCAGACATTGCGCAGATTTCTGAATGCCTCTTCGCTGTTTTTACGTTTGAGATACTTCTCAATGACGGGTTTGATCCGCGCCTTGTTCAGAACGTCCTTGGATGAAAATTTCTCGCTCTCCGGATTCTCGGCGAAACCCAGGAGGAAATTGATCTTCTTCGTCTTCCCGGGTTCCAGCGTGATTTCCAGGCCATGCGATCCGCAGGGATTCCATCCGCAGGCCATGGAATCCCGGGATTTCCCCTCCTCCACTGCAACCGGTTCATGAAACCCCCGGTACGGTCCCAGGAAGGCGTCGCGGTCCGTGTCGAAACCCTGTATCTTCTCACTGCACGCGAAATACGCGAAATGGCTGCGCCTTTCCCGGTATTCCGTCTTGTGGTAGATCACGCCGTCCTCGACCTCCACCTCGCCCAGGTTCAGCGTGCGCTGCAGGTTCGTGGCGTCGTTCAGGGCCTCCCACAGGCAGAATTCCACGAAAGAGAAGAGCTGGAACGTTTTTTTGGCCTTGGAACGGTTGGTCAGATCGACTTCCCAGATCTCCATGTTCTCGTCCGCAGGCACGAAGAACCGCGTGGACATTCGAATCCCGCCCTTTTCGCCTGTGATGACCGAATACCCCATGCCGTGCCTGCATTCGTAGAAATCGAGCTTCGTTTTCACAGGCATCCATCCCGGGGACCACACTTCGCCGGTCCTCTTGTTCCGGACATAGAAATAACGTCCGCCGCTGTCATAGGGCGCGTTGTTGTAACGGTAGCGGGTCAGCCGCTGCTTGCGCGCATCCACCATGAAGGAGTAGCCGCCGCCTGTGTTGGATATCATCCCGAAGAAACGGGATAGTCCCATGTAATTCATCCAGGGCAGGGGAGTGTCGGGTCGCTCGATGACATATTCCCTGTTCTTGTCGTCAAAATGTCCGAATTTCATTTTTTACCTCATGCTTTATGTTTTATCCAGAATAGCGTCCAGCCTGTCCATGATCTCCAGGCAGGCGCGTCCGTTGTGATACGGGCATTTCCACGGGGATACCTTGGGTGAAACCTGATCCGGCAGTCCCTGCCTGTTCGTTTTCCAGAACCATTCGCCGAATTCGCGGTCAACCAGCTTTTCCTGTATGAAGCGCCAGGTTTTCATCGACGCGTCCAGGAACGCCTCGTCACCCGTCAGTTGATAGGCATTCAGGAACCCGACCGCAGCCTCGGCCTGGGGCCACCAGTGCTTGTCCGTGTCTGTGATGCCGCCAGGCCCGCCCTCGTTGAGAATGCCTCCGTCCGTATCCTGGGCTTCGGACATGACCCCGGCCGCCATATACGCGGCCGCCTTTTCCGCAGCGCGTATCCTGCCTCCATCCCGCAGGGCCTGCGCCGCCTCGCAGATCAGCCAGCTCGCCTCGATGTCGTGTCCGTAAGAGATCTTGTCCGAAATCGGATTCCAGTTTTTGTCGAAAAAGAGCATCAGGTGATGCGTTTTTGGATTCAAAATTTTTTCCAGGTGAAGGTCGATGAGAAGCCCCAGGCGGGCGGCCAGCCGCTCGTCCTGCCAGGCCGTGTAGAGGCGTGCGTAGCCTTCCAGCAGATGCAGATGCGTGTTCATGGTTTTTTCAGCAGGCATGTCCGTGTCGTCCGCGAGGGAGGCGTTTCCCTTCGGGGACCAGTCCGCGTTGAAAAAATCAAAATATCCGCCGCCCTGTGCATCACACGCCTTTTCCTCGATGCTTTCAAAAAGGATCTTTGCCAGGGAAAGGCTTTTTTCGGATCCCGCGGCTTCTGCATGTTCGGTCAGCGCATAGATCGCGAATGCCTGGGCGTATATCTTCTTATCATCCTCCAGCGGTTTGTTTTGATGATCCAGCCACCAATACAGCCCGCCGTTTATCTTGTCCCAGAAATGATTTTCCACGGTTTGTATGGCTTTCTCTGCCATGGGGAGGAAGCGTGGGTCGCCGCTTTTCCTGAATGCGGCGGAGAAGGTCCACAGGATGCGCGTGGCCAGGACCGCGCTTTTGGGCGAGTCCGGCCTGACCGTCAAGTCATTGGAAATTTCGCCCAAAAAGCCGCCGTATCTTTCATCCGGTCCGTATTGCATCCAGAAGGGGAGAATGCGGCCGTACAGTTCCTGCTTTGCGGATTCCCTGTATTTTTTCAATTCTGGCTTTCCGATCCTGCCCAAAACAGCCTCCGGAAACGTTTGCGCCGGCCTTTCAGAAAAAGGTCATCATCCCCTGGGGCCAGGGGATGATGACCGCTCTATACGTTTTTAGCGCGCGAGCACGAGCGGGCTGAAGATCAGGTACAGAATGAGGGTTATCGCGACGACGAAGATCCCCGCGATGGCCGCCCCCTTGGAGGATTCCAGATTCAGGGTCGTTTTCGATTTGAATTCCAGGGGCCGGGCAAGCGGCCTGATCAGGGTGACGATTCCCATAACCGCCAGGCAGAGCACGAAACACACGGCCATCCGGTTGAGAAACTGCAGGGAGGGGACAGCCCATTTGATTGCCCCGTACGCCGCGAAATTCGTGAGCAGTGCGAGAACGCCCGCTGCGGGTGGGGCTTTTCTGAAGATGAGTCCGAAGACGAAGGCGGCGAGAATGCCGGGCGAGATAAATCCCTGGCCTTCCTGGATGATGGTGAAGATGCTGTTGCTGATTTTCGGATTGCCGAGCTGCGGGGCCAGCATCACCGCAACAACCGAAAACGCCACGACGCATATCCGGCCGACGAGCACAACGGTCTTCTGGCCGGCCTGGGGGGAGATGAATTTTTTGAAAATATCCATGGAAAAAATGGTGGAAGCCGCATTCAGCATGGCAGCCAGGGAACTCACGACTGCGCCCAGGAGCGCGGCCAGCACGAATCCGACGATCCCGATTCCCTGGGGCAGTACGTTGCCCAGGAGCTGAGCCATGGCCGTGTCATATTTATAGGCGATGAATTTCTCCGTAACGGTCTGCTTTCCTGCAGCAGCAGCCTGAGCAGACACATCTTCGTTGAAATCGGCCACCTCTGCGGCCAGTTCCGGGAAGACGTTCTTCCAGGCCTTGTCCTCGGTTCTGAACACGGCAAAGGGAGCGGCCGACAGTGATTCGAACTCGCCGCTCGTCAGGGGCAGGACATAGGGATTGCGGATCTTGACGGCCTTTGCAAGCGCGTCGCTTTCGTACAGGGCCAGCATGAAGCGGCCGGGCTGCCAGGATGCGGCCTGTTCATCCGAGGGCGACTGGACGGTCCGGACCATCCGGGTCGCGGGATTGGCCTTGAGGTATTTCGCCATGACTCTGGCATTGTCCCGGACTGCCTCGGCCTGCATGTTGGCGGAGAAGAGATTGAACGCAATGATGCCCGGGATAACGATGACAAAGGGAATGAGGAGTTTCAGGAATGCCGCGAATACGATTCCCCTCTGACCCTGGCGCAGCGAGGCCGAACCGAGCGTGCGCTGGGTGATGTACTGATTCAAACCCCAGTAATAAAAATTGGGGATCCATAATCCCAGCAGCAGGGCCGTCCAGGGAAGCACGAAATCGGTTTTCGGCAGAAACATGTTCATGCGCACCTTGTTCAGCATCCAGAACCGCTCCAGGGCGCCCTGGTCCTGCGAAAGGGGGGTGATCGCGACCGCGCCGGTGTTCACATCCACGATCTGAGCCGCTTCCCGTGCGCCTCCCAGCTTGATGAACGCGAACACCATGATCGCCGCTCCGCCGATGATGAGCGCGCTGCCCTGGATCAGGTCCGCCCAGGCGCAGGCCTTGAGTCCGCCCGCGGCCACGTACAGCATGGCGATGATTCCGATGACCAGCGAGCCGGTGACCAGAGGGACGCTGTAGCCCATCTGACCGGCCAGGGTGCGGATGGTCAGCGCTCCGGAATAGGTGACCGAGCCCAGAAGGAGCATGTAGATCAGCATCGTGGCAACCGCCATGATGGTTCGGGCGAGACCGTTGTACCGGTACTCCAGGAATTCCGGCATGGTATAGATGCCCGCGCGAAGAAAGTACGGGAGAAAACCGAATGCGACGACGACCAGCGTGATCGCGGCCATCCACTCGTAGCTTGCGATGGCGAGGCCGACATGGCTGGCCGCATTGCCGCTCATGCCCACGAACTGCTCCGTGGAGATGTTGGCTGCGATGAGCGAAAAACCGATGAGCCACCAGGTCAGACCGCGGCCCGCCAGAAAATAATCTTCGCTCGTTTTCTCCTGACGGCTCTTGGTGATGCCGACGGTCACCACGGTGATCACAAACCCGAGGAAAACCAAAATGTCCCAGATCGAGAATTGCATAAGCCTCCCTCCCTCTGGATGAATAACCGCTTGAAATCCTTTGATTTTAATTTAATATCCCGGTTTTTAACAATCAATTTCTTTTTTCAGAAAAATTTCTTATAATAATCCACCCGGTATGGAAAACTCAGAAAGAAAGGGAGGACCCCCGCATGCCGTCCGTTGAAATCAAAACCGGTGTGTACTGGATCGGAGTCAACGACAGGACCACAGACCTTTTTGAAGGAATCTGGCCGATCTCGAAGGAAGGCGTTTCCTACAACGCCTATCTGATTCTGGACCAGAAAAAGGCCCTGATCGATCTTTCCAAAGCCATTAAAACGGACGAATTTTTCGACCAGATCGGGGAACTCGCGGAACCGTCCCAGCTGGATTATGTGGTGATCAACCATCTGGAGCCGGATCACAGCGGCGTTTTGCGCACCCTGCTGAAGATCGCCCCGGATGTCACGCTGGTCTGTTCGGAAAAATGCAGGGAGATGCTTTCAAAATTCTATGGGATCGGAAAAAACGTCAGGGCCGTGAAGGACGGCGAGACATTATCTCTCGGGAAAAAAACGCTCCGTTTTGTCATGACGCCCTTCGTCCACTGGCCTGAGACCATGATGACCTACGAGGAATCCGACCACCTGCTCTTCTCCTGCGACGCTTTCGGAAGCTACGGCGCACTGCGCGGGGGACTGTTCGATGACGAATGCCGGGATCCGGATTTCTACGAAAAGGAAGCCTTGCGGTACTACGTGAATATCGTGGCCAAATTCTCCGGGCCTGTGCTCAAGGCGATCGAAAAGCTGAAGGGCGTCGCGTTGCGCGTCATTGCGCCTTCCCACGGCCTGGTCTGGCGCAAGGATCCGGGACGCATCATCGACCTGTATCAAAAATGGGCCGGATATGCGTCGGGGGATGTGCCTGCGGGCATCACCCTGATCTATGCCTCCATGTACGGCAATACCGAAAAGATGATGAACGCCGTGGCGCAGGGGATCTCCAAAACAGGCCTGGACCTCGAAGTATTCGATGCGGCGCGCACCCATGTGAGCTACATCCTGCCTTCCCTCTGGATCCGTTCGGGCGTGATCATCGGAGCCCCCACATACGAAGGCAGCCTTTTCCCGCCCATGTCCGAGGTGCTGAACATGGCTGCCGTGAAACGGATATTCAACCGCAAGGCCTGCCTGTTCGGAAGCTACGGCTGGAGCGGGGGAGGCCAGCGGGAGCTTCTCTCCCGGATGGAATCCCTGAAATGGGATGTGATGGACAAATTCGAATTCTGCGGCGCACCGTCACAGGCGGACATCCGGCAGGGCATCGGTTTGGGTGAAGGTTTCGCCCGGCGGCTCGCTTAAAACCGCAAATTAACGGCATTACCCGTTGCGGGGACGCAAGGAAAAGACGGATGGTTCTGCCTGAATGGGCTCAGGGTGATTTGTTCAGATGGGTGCTGCTGCCGGTCATGATCTTTCTGGCGCGCATCGCCGATGTCTCGCTTCAGACACTGCGCATTCTTTTCGTTTCAAGAGCCAACCGGATTCTCGCGCCCCTGCTCGGATTTTTTGAAGTCCTGATCTGGATACTGGTCATCGGCCAGATCATGCAGAATCTCGACAATGCGCTGTGCTACATCGCCTATGCCCTGGGTTTTGCGGCGGGCACCTGGGTGGGGATCGTGATCGAGGATAAACTGGCCTACGGCCAGCGTGTTCTGAGAATCATCACGCAGGCCGAATCCGCGGATTTGATCCGGAATCTGAGACAGCAGGGATTCGGCGTCACGGTCATGGAGGCAAACGGGGCCAGGGGAAAGGTGCAGGTCATCGACACGGTCGTGAGACGGGCCGATCTGCACCGCGTCTCTAAAATGATCAAACGCCATCATCCGAAGGCGTTTTATTCCGTGGAAGACATACGCTCCGTGAGCGCGGGCGTTTTCCCCCTGCGGAAGCAGCTCTTTACGCGGAAATACATCAAAAGAAAGTCACTTTTCGGGCGGTTGAAGTTTTACATACGGTGGATGTTCCGCAGGCCGTGAGGATCCGCAACGGGATTGAAGCTCTCCGTCAGCGGGCTCTATGGCTTTCCACCTGATCCGCCGGGATTGACCCGCATCGCAGCCAGGTTGAAGCTCCCGGGCAGTGAGCCGCACGGGAATCTCGATCGTAAACGGGTCTGCGTAAAAGCGCCTTTTTTCATCGGCGGCCTATGGACGCCGATAAAGACGCCCGCTTCGCGGGCGACCGTTTGCTCGCTTGCTTACCCCGCGGCAAGCCTAAGGGGAATGCGCTCGCTGTCAGATTCAAATCTTCCGTTTTTTCAGAAGGATCAGGGTCGCGCCCCATCCCCCCGATTCCGGGGGCGCATCGCAATAATCTTCGACATCGGTCCTGGATTTCAGGAAACGGTGAACCTCGTATTTCAACCTGCTTTTTCCCTTCCCGTGCACCACGCGCAGCCTGGATAATCCGAGCGATTTCGCATGATCCATGAAGGCTTCCAGGATTTCCGGGACCTGTTCGGGGAAAAAGCCGTGCAGATCCAGTTCGTCCGTCACCGGCACCCTGTCCGGGATTCCTTCCGGAACCGGATCGTTTCTTCTGTGCGGCATCAGTCTTTGCGGTGGATGGTCAAGAGAAGCGTGGTTGGGTACGGGATCGAAAAAACGATGTTCGTCCCATTGCGTATCCTGAACGGATTGGGTCGGTTTTCGATTCTGGCGAACGTGTTCGGAACGGGAAGCGCTGCGATGACCGTGCTGTCGTTCAGATCTTTTTTGCTGCCTGAGCCTCCGTCCAGCGCCGCCATGTCGATGCGGTCCCCGAAATCCCGCGTGGTGAACTGGCAGGCGTAAATGCCGGCGGAGAGCAGGCTGTCCCGGTCGTCCCGGCCGTCCCAGAAAAGGGAATATTCCCCAGCCTGTACCGGACCATCGACAAGCGTCCTGACCAGCGTGGCCTTATCGGATTCCGAGAGGGGATCACCGCAACGGATGGTGAGAAAAACGGCCAGGCAGGCTGTGAGGAATGCGGTTCGCGGCGGCGTCCGGTAGCAATGCCCGGTGTCCGTTTCCTGTCTCATCGGTTCCACGGTTTGCAGAGAATACCCCGTACCTTCAAATCGAAAAAACGGGAAACATTCGCAGGCTGTATGACCGCGGCCGTATCAGCGCCCTGGGAGGAGCCGCCCACCGCAATGACATCCGCATCTGTGCGCGCCAAACCCGCATCCGCAGCCATCAGGCAGATTTCAACGGCCACTTTCAGACCATGCCCGAATATACGGAGCGCATTTGCGATGATTTCGTCTATTTCATAAGTCTTGAGCTGAAAGCGGACGGCGCGGCTGATCCCTGCGAGCGCATGCTGGCAGGTCAGGATTTTGCCCTGCAGGGCGAGGATCTGTTCCCTGTTTTCCTGGATCAGCTCCTGTGCATTGTCATCCCTGAATCCGCAGGAATGCGTCACAACGATGATTTCCCGGCCCTTGAGCAGTTTCACGGCCTTGAGACCCGTTGAGCCGGATGTCGAGGCGACGAGCACGGTTTGGATATCGAGACGTTCAGACCATTCCTGCGTCAGCTTCAGGGTCGCATCCGTGTTGGTCGGGCCGGGCTTCTCAAAGTAAGTGGTCTGGTATTGCATGGGAATGTTCCTCTGCGAAGATTGGACGATCACCATCGGGCGGCTGTCAGATTTGATTATACGAAATCAGGCCGGATGAGTCAAGGCAATTTTGCGGATGCATTGCTTTGGATGACGCGCATCGCGCTTCGGGCCGAATCACCCCCGGGAAGCCGAAGCAATATTGAAATGCCGGGCGGGAGATGGAGGGTATCATTGATCCATACAGGCTCCGGTCTCCCGGAGATGGGGGAACCATTCGGGGACCATCGTTCGAAGATGCGGATCCTGGACGACGGAAACCGTCCGCCTTCGCTCTTCATCCGAATGGGGGGATGGGGATACGGAGGATTGATGCCCGCCGAGTTGTATCCTTCCCCTCATGGCTGAGGGCTGCCTCAAAGTTCCGGCAGGATCGGTGATGGCCGGGTTTCGGATCAAAATGGAAGGTTTCAATTATCAAAAAGCGGGGATGCTTCCGGGGCGGTATCCTCGAAATCTTCCATGTCGATCCCTTCCTTCTCCGTATTCTCCCCGAGATTGAAACCAATGATTTCGGCTTCGGAATAAGGCTGAGTCTGGCTGCATTCGACGCAGGTCGTCGTTTCCGGCAGGATTTCCAGCCGTTCCGCAGGTATGGTTTTTCCGCAGAATTCACAAAGGACCGGCCTGCCCTTTTTATGTCTCCTGGATGCGGAAGAGGAGGATTTTTTCTGAGTCGGTTTGGTTTTGGACTTCGACTTCGTATTCTTTTTAGGCTTCATCCGCGCCTTTGCAGGCACGGAGGCCTTGCCCGTTTTTTTTGCCGCCGGCCTGGCTTTCGCTTTCATTTTCACAGAAGCCGTATTTTTCAATTTTTTCATCAACGGAAGACCCCCAGTCTAAAAAAGATTCTGTAAATTTAAGGAAAGAAATTCTGTAAGCAAAGCCTTTTTTTATTTTTTTACCTTTGGAATCATAACGGATCAGGTTCAAAAAAATAGGGCAATACATTTTTGTAATGATACATTGTATAATGCTACATTAATGAAATATTGTTCAGGGACAGATGGAAACGGAAAAAGAATGCAGCAGAGTGGCGTTTGACCTGCGGACAAACAATGTCCTGCCGGAGGGGCCGGAGCCCGGAGGGGTCCGCATGCTGCGATTTGTCCGCAGACGCGGCGCAAAGGCCTGATAGACGTTTTGGGCAATGACGACTATTCTGTG
>JAFGEX010000234.1 GCA_016931355.1 bacterium | reverse complement strand
CCGTCCATTTCAACGAGGAGCTGGTTCAGGGTCTGCTCCCTCTCGTCATGGCCGCCTCCCAGACCGGCGCCCCGGTGCCTGCCGACCGCATCGATTTCATCAATGAAGATGATGCAGGGCGCATGCCGCTTGCCCTGTTCGAACAGATCCCGGACGCGGGACGCGCCGACCCCGACGAACATCTCCACAAAATCCGCGCCTGAAATGCTGAAGAAGGGGACATTGGCCTCCCCTGCCACAGCCCTCGCCAGCAGCGTCTTTCCAGTGCCCGGAGGGCCAAGCAGCAGGACGCCCTTGGGTATTCTTCCGCCCAGGGTCTGAAATTTTTCAGGCGATTTCAGAAAATCAATAACCTCCGAAAGTTCCTGCTTGGCCTCGTCCGCTCCGGCCACATCCTTGAAGGTGACCTTGTTCTTCTCCTCGGTCAGCAGCCTCGCCCTGCTCTTGCCGAAGCTGAATATGCCCTTGGGGCCGGCTCCGCCTCCCTGCATCTTGCGCAGGAAATAGAGATAGAGGAAAAAGATCAGCAGCCAGGGCAGAAAGCTGATGAGATAGCCCAGCCACCCTGCGGATTTCTTCTTAATGTCGATGCGGATGCCGGAATCTTCCAATTCCGTCATCATCTGCCTGTCCCGGAACGGGATCATGGTCTTGAAATGATTGAACGGGACCTGCTTCCCGTCGCGTTCCACCGTGGTTTCCTGCCTGGTCTTTCCGTGTATCTCGTCCTCGTAAACGTCCGCTTTCTCGATCAGCCCTTCCTTCAGGATCCGGTTGAATTCGGTGAAGGTGATTTCGACTTCCTTCGGACGCCGGTTGTTCATGAAATTCGCAATCCAGAAAGCGCCGAAAATGATCAGCACCCAGAAAAGCAGGTTCTTCGTGGCTGTCTTCCACTGGAAGTTGTTGTCTCTGTTCGGAAATTCCGGTTTCATTTTCTCCTGATCCGTGTATGCAAAAAAGTTCTTTCAGACGTCCTTCGCTTCATTCCGGAAAGCAAAAACCGGCTCGTGTGCTCCCCCGGGTCTGGACCCTGCTCCGGCCGAACAAAGAGGCCTGCCTCACCGTCACTGGGATACCCGCGGACCAACGGCCGGGGAGCCTTCATACTCCTTTTTTAGGGAGACCATTCCACCTTCAGAATCCGGCTTGTCCGGTCCGTGATCTTGAACCGTTCATCCAGGCGCATGCCGATGATCCAGACGATATCCTCTCCCCTGACGAGCAACGGGATTCTCGTACGCCTGTGAACAGGCACCTGCTCATCAATAAAAAAATCATGCACCTTTTTCTTCCGTTTCAGCCCCAGCGGCATGAAACGGTCGCCCCTGCGGAAGGTCCGGATCTGCAGCGTTTCACCCACCCTGTCAAAATCCAGGCATTCCTCCAGGGGATTTGTTGTCAAAACCGGCTCCGCGATCAACTCCGAACGAAAAGCACCCCCCAATTCAGGAACCATCACTGTTTCGCCCGCAAGAACCGGCAGCGGCGAAAAATCCGGGTATTGGATGAAAAAGATGAGATGACGACCGCTCCGGACAACCCGGATTCCACCCTTTAAATCGCGTATCCTGCCGCTTCGCCCGGCACAGGCGAGCCTGAAAATATCCTGAATCTCGTGATAATCCAGCTTCTTGCCGGCACCGGCCAGATCCTGATAAATCCCGTTCAGGATATGAATTTGTATCGATTTAAAGTAATTGAAAAATTTCACAATATCAAGAAAAATTTGATCCGTTTCCCTCCGGACTGCATCCGCAGATGCGGCCTGCGCCAAATGCTCGATCAGATCATAGGTTTCCTGAAGAGTCTGTGCGGCCCGGGCGATGCGTTTGGATACACCCGGTCCCGCCTTCCGCTGCATGGCCGGTATGAGTTCATGCCGCACCCAGTTGCGGCGAAGGCCGCGGTCGAAATTCGTCTGATCCTGGACGGATGTCAGTCCGCGGGAAGCGGCGTATTCCAAAAGTTCCGCCTTGGCTGCGAACAACAGGGGATGAATGACGGGCAGCCTCAGGGCCCGGATCCCGCACAGCCCCGCCAGGCCGGCGCCGCGCATGAGATTGAGAAGAACGGTTTCAGCCTGATCATCCAGATGATGTCCGAGCGCGATCCTGTCCATTTTCTCTGAACGGGCGATGTCAGACAGGCTCTCGAAACGCAGATCGCGGGCTGCTTCCTCGATGGAGAGGCCGTATTGTTCCGCGTGGGCCTTTGCATCCACGCGCCGCACGAAAAAGGGAAGTTTCCGGCTCTCCGATTGCTCCTTCACGAAACGTTCGTCCCGGTCGCTCTCCTCGTGCCGCAGCCCGTGGTTCACATGGGCGACGGCCAGAAAAAGCCCGTGCCTGTCCTGTATGCGCAAAAAAAGGTCCATGAGCACCATGGAATCCACGCCGCCGGAAACACCGATGAGGATGCGGTCCGACGGTCGGATCAGGCCGTTCAGGGCAAAGCGTTCAAACGCCGGTAGAAGTTCCCCCATAAACACAAATGACCTTTCGACTCATCGAAAGGTCATCTCCAGGTTGGATCATCCCGTTTCATTCGTAGCGGTGCAGGGATTTGAACCCCGGACACGCGGATTATGATTCCGCTGCTCTGCCAGCTGAGCTACACCGCCTCCCAATCGTCGATAATAATACAAAATCGCCATTGAAAAGTCAAGGATTATCCACGTCCTTCCCCTTGTGGATGATATAGGGCACCTTCTGATTCCGGTTGGCCTTTTCGTTGAACTCCCAGAGCAGGTCGTCCATCTGGGGCGTCCACTGGAGGGCCATGATCCGCCGGGCCAGGTCTTCGCATTCCGCGACCGTCACCGCGCGCAGCCGTTCCTTCAGCTCCGGCAGCATCGAAGGGCTCATGCTGAAATGCCGAAGGCCGAATCCGACGAGCATGGGCGCATAGATGGGGCTTCCGGCCATTTCGCCGCACACGGAAACGGATTTCCCGGCCGCATCGGCAGCGGCAATGCTGCCCTGGATGAGCTTGAGTATGGCGGGATTGACCGGCTGGTAGAAACGCGCCACCTTTTCGTTGTTGCGGTCCACGGCCAGGGAATACTGGATGAGATCGTTTGTTCCGATGCTGAAAAAATCACAGTACTGGATGAACTGTTCCGCGCATATGGCGGCAGAAGGCACTTCAACCATGATGCCCTGGGGCATGGAATCCGGAAACGGGAAATTCTTTGCACGCAGTTCTTTCTTACACCTCGCCACCACATCCTGAATTTCAAAAATCTCGTCCAGGCTCGAGATCATGGGATACAGGATGCGCACACGGCCGTGATTGCCTGCCCGCAAAATGGCGCGGATCTGGGTCTTGAAAATGTCTGTTTCCTGGAGGGAAATGCGGATGGACCGCCATCCGAGGAAGGGATTGCTCTCCTTTTCTATCCCCTCGAAGGGGAGGAATTTGTCGCCGCCGAGATCCAGCGTCCGGATGGTCACGACCTTTCCCTGCACGGATTCGACGACGGTTCTGTAGATCTGGTACTGTTCATCCTCCGTCAGGAGCCTTCCGGCAATCAGGAAGGGGAGTTCGGTCCTGAACAAACCGATCCCGTCCGCCTGGTAACGCATGGCCATGCTGACATCCGGCGTCATGGAAACATTGGCCTGAAGGGAAAGGGGCACATGGTCCCGGGTTTCCGAAGGCAGCATGATTTCCTTGGACAGGTTTTTCCAGTAAACGGCGAATTCCTCTTTACGCTTCCCGTATTCCTTCACCACCTTGCCCGGGGGATCGAGATAGACAATGCCTGAATTCCCGTCCACAATGACGGTCTGGCCCTGCCGAGCCTGGCGCATCAGCCTCTCCACGCCGACGACGGCCGGAAGGCCCATGGACCGGGCCAGGATGGAGACATGGGACGTCGCGCCGCCCAGCTCAGTGGCGAAACCGATCACCGAATCGGGATCCATACGCGCCGTTTCGGACGGTGTCAGGTTGTGGGAGACAAGCACCGAATCCTTGCCTGTGGACCATTTGACCTCTTCGGACTGTAGCAAAATTTTCAATATCCGGTGGGCCACATCCTTGATGTCATCGATCCGGGCCCTGAAATATTCATTTTCCATCTTCCGGAAGGATTCGATCCAGTCTTCGATGCCTTCCCGGAGCAGGCTTTCGGCGTTTTTCTTCTGATGCCGTATTCTCTCCGGAATTTCGGTCTGGAAAAACGGATCGTTTAAAATCGTGAGATGGGCGTCGAATATTTTTGCTTCTTCCTTGCCGATGTCCCTCAAAACGCGGTTCCGGCAATCCAGGAGCTGCCGGGAGACCTGGCCCAGTGCTTCCCGATAGCGGTCGGTCTCATGGGGGATGCGCTGCTCGTCAATCGGATAGGAGATCACCTCATCCCATGAACTGACGACGATGCTGACCTTTCCGATGGCAATGCCCTCAGATACCGGGATTCCCTTCAGAAGACCCTGTACCAGGTTTTTTGCTTTCAACGGGACGGCCTCATAGATCAGTGTTTCTAGGCGGTTTTGGCCATGCGCCGCAGCTTTGATTTCATCAGGGCGCGCTGTATGGAAGACGCGTAATCGATGATCAGGACACCGTTCAGGTGATCGTATTCGTGCTGGAAGACCCGAGCCATCAATCCCTCATGTTCTTCCGCAAAGGTGTTTCCGTTTTCATCCAGGCCGCTGAGCAGGATTCGCTTCGGCCTTTTAACCTCTACGCGAACGTCCGGCAGACTGAGGCAGCCCTCCTCCATGGATTCCGTGTCCCCGGGATCCGGGAACTCGATTTCCGGATTGATGACCGCCCTGAAACCTTTCCCGGCATCCACGACAATCACGCGGCGGCTCTCTCCGATCTGGGGCGCGGCAAGCCCGACGCCGTCATCGGAGTACATGGCCTGGGCCATCTCCGGGATGAGCTTCCGGATCTCGTCATCCACAGCCCCTACCGGTTCCACTTTGCGCCTTAAAACCGGATCCGGATAGGTCACGATGCTTTTCATTTCTTCTCCAACACCTGTTTATTGGATCATTAAACGGAACGCCCGAACAGCGCTTCCGGTTCCGCACTGCTGCCGGATGCAATGCTCTTAGGGATGCTTTTCCAAGGCCTTTTCAACGATCCTGATGGCGCAAAAATCCCCGCACATGGAACACGCATGGTCCTGCCGGACCCGGACGGAGTCCCTGTACGCCTGCGCCCTCTCGGGATCAATGGCAAGCCGGATCTGTGAATCCCAATCCATGTCTTTTCTGGCTTTGGAAATACGCCTGTCCCAGTCCCAGGCGCCCGGCACGCCCTTGGCCAGATCCGCGGCATGCGCGGCGATACGCGCCGCAATAACGCCCTCCCTCACGTCTTCCGGAGTCGGAATCCGCAGATGCTCCCCGGGCGTCACATAGCATAAAAAATCCGCACCGGCCGCACCGGCCAGGGCTCCGCCGATGGCTGAGGTGATGTGGTCATATCCCGGGGCAACGTCCGTGACCAAAGGTCCCAGCACATAGAACGGCGCATTGGAACAGATTTTCTTTTGAAGCTGTATGTTGGTGCCGATCTGGTTCAGGGGGACATGCCCGGGCCCTTCGATCAAAACCTGTACATCCCTCTCCCAGGCTCTCTGCGTCAACTCCCCCAGCAAAATCAATTCCTGGATCTGCGCCCGGTCCGTTGCGTCCGCGAGGCATCCCGGACGCATGCCGTCGCCGAGGCTCAGCGTAACATCATAGGCCCGGGCGATATCCAGGAGCCGGTCGAACTGCTCATAGAGTGGATTCTCCTTCCCGTTTTCAAGCATCCAGGATACGAGAAAGGATCCTCCCCGGCTCACGATGTCGAGCAGCCTGCCCTGCCGGTTCATCCGCTCGACACTCTCCAGCGTCACACCGCAATGAACGGTGATAAAGTCCACCCCCTGACCGGCCTGCTCCTCGATCACCCGGAAGAGGCCGTCCGGATCCATCCGGTTCAGGTCTCCCCGCTTCAGGATGACCTCAACGGCAGCCTGGTATATGGGCACCGTGCCGAAGCATACAGGTGCGGCCTCCATGACCGTCTTCCGGATGGCTGCCACGTCCCCTCCGGTTGACAGGTCCATGACTGCATCCGCTCCGCATTCGACCGCAACCCTCGCCTTCTTGAATTCCACGCCTGTGTCCAGCCTGTCCGTAGAGGATCCGATGTTCGCGTTGACTTTGGTCCTCAGTCCGTTTCCGATGCCGATCGGCCGGATGTTGTGTACCCTGTTTTTGGGAATGACGATCTCGCCATGGGCCATGCGGTCCATCAGGACGGGAATCTCCATCCCTTCATCCGAGGCGACCCGCTTCATCTCATCGGTCGGATGGCCCGCCCTGGCCGCCTCCATTTGAGTCTTGAAAGATTTCACCCGGTGAACCTCCCTCCCGCATGAACCATAGGTTCATGAAGCCCGGTGCGTCCGCTCTCCCTGCGACCGGTCAAAATGCAGGTAAGCGAAAAATGGAACATCTCTTTGCCCGACGGACCGGAGACTCCCCCGCAACCTGCTGCCGGAAAACCGCAAGCAGCGCCGTAAAGCAGAATATTGAATATACAAAAATAACTTCAATAAATCCAGAATCCATGTCTTGCATGCATGAAATCAGGAACCAGCATAGGTCCCCGCCCTCCAGGGCCATGGGTCTTTCGAAAAACGGAATATTTTTCTTTGAATGACCAGCAGGCGGTCGTCATCGGTAGAGGCCTCTGCCGATGGCCCTGTCGCCGAACTTTTTTTTCACAAGGTCCAGGGCAGCCGCCGCCTTCCGCTGCTTTGTCTCCGTCTGGAAAAGATCCTCCTGCCGTGCCCGTGCGGACTTCAGCCTGGATACGCCCACTCCCAGAAGACGGACCGGCAATCCCCGCGTATCCAGGGCGTCCCAGAGAAACCGTATTTCCTTGAAAATCCTTTCGCCCAGATCGACCGGTTCCGCAAGGGTTCTGGACCTCACCGACGTCTTGAAATCCCCGGTGCGCGCCTTGAGCTGGACGGTTCTGGCGCAGAGTTTCTGAGACCTCAGGCGGAATGCGACTTTTTCGGACAATTGAAGCAGCGTATCCATCAGGACCACCGGATCTGATACATCGGTTTCGAAAGTCGTTTCATTGCTGATGGAACGGGCGTCCGCATCCGGGAGAACCGGACTGTCGTCCAGACCCCGCGAGAATTCCCACAGGGTTTTTCCGAATTTCCCGAAGGAGCGTTCCAGGAATGAAACATCAAATGCTGTGAGATCGCGAATCGTGCGTATCCCCATGGCGGAAAGCTTCTCTTCCGTGACTCGGCCGACCCCCCAAAGCTTTTGCACCAAAAGGGGATCCAGAAAAGACCGGACTTCCCCGGGCTTCACCACGACGAATCCGTCCGGTTTTTGCGAATCGGAAGCTATTTTCGCAATCAGCTTGTTGGGGCCGATTCCAATGGACACGGTCAGGTTCTCCTGCTCCCGGGTCCTTGTCTTGATATCCCTTCCGACTGCATCAGGGGATCCCCAGAGCCGCTGCGTCCCGGTAATGTCCAGGAATGCTTCGTCCAGGCTGAGGGGTTCCACCAGGGGAGTGTAGCGCCTGAAAACCGCCATCAGCCTGTCGCTCACGGATGCGTATTTATCAGGATCGCCCCTCAGGAATATTCCGCCCGGGCACAGACGAAAGGCGCGCGAAATGGGCTGTGCGGAATGTATCCCGAATTTTCTGGCCTCATAGGAAGCAGCGGCGACAACGCCGCGGCCCCTGCCCCCCTTCGGGTCTGCGCCGACGATGACGGGTTTGCCCCTGTACTCCGGATGGTCCCTCTGCTCCACGGATGCGTAGAATGCGTCCATGTCCGCGTGCAGGATGACGCGG
>JAFGEX010000233.1 GCA_016931355.1 bacterium | reverse complement strand
TCGTAGGTCATGGTGTCCACGGCCACGACGCTGTAATAGTACTGTTCGCCAGGGATCAGCGGATGCTCCTTGCCGCCGTTATCGACAAAGACTGTGTCCTTGACCATATCTTGGTTCAGCTTGAACGCTGTGATCTCGTCGTATCCGCGGCGTACCTGGTATCCGGCTGCGTCGGGGTCGGGTGAAGGGCGCCAGGACAGGACGACGGAAGGGCCTGTGATGCGGGCGGAAAGGAATCCCGGCGGTCCGGGCGGCGTCTGATCCGTGACCAGGGCGTGGGCCCTTTCGGAGTGCGCGCTTTCATTTCCCGCCGTGTCAACGGCTGTGACTGCGTAATAATGAACCGTTCCCAGCACAGCCGCGGAATCTGTGAAAGACCGCTCAGCAGGCGGCAGGACCAGAGGATTGATGCGGACGGAATCCTTCCGGTCCGCGGCCCAGCGGTAGATGTGGTATCCTGCGAGGTCCGGATCTGTATTTCTGTCCCAATTCAGAGTCACCGCATCTGCGCCTTTCGCGGCGTGCGCGATCAGCCCGCCGGGTTTTTGCGGCGGGGTGTTGTCCCGCGTTTCCACAGCCGCCTCCACGGACGGACTGACCAGGCCCGCTGCATCCACGGCCACCATGCGATAAATATAGCGCCTGCCCGTCTCAATGCCTGCGTCCGTGAAACGGTAGGGCATGCCTTCCAGACGCAGAATCGGCCGGTCGTGGACGCATTGAAAATTCCGGCCGTCCGGACTCCTGAACAGCATGAATTGAAACGCCAGATCCCGGGCATCACCCGACCATGCAGGATAATCCCAATCCACGACAACAGACATCCTCTCCTGGGTGCAGGCCAGGGATTCCACCGGCCGCGGCGGATTCTCCCGGATCAGGATGTCCTCCTGGGCTGATTCGAGTATTTTTCCGGAACGATCCGTGCGCAGGACGCGATAGCGATAAGTCTCGCCCGTCCTGTGGCCGCCCCGGGCGAAGAACCGGCCGAGCACCCTGGCCGCCTTCCGGCTGATCAGAGTGGCGACCTGGCCGTAATAGGGATCCGTTTTCAGCTGGACCAGCATCTGTTCTGCAGACTGGACTTTCAGCGCTGCAGCCAGGGATTCATAATCGTTCCCCAGCATTTGGCGTGCCCGGCCCGCGTCCATGACCGCGTTGACAGGCGATTCCGTCAGCCGCTGAAAATCAGCATCATCCGGCCCCTTACGCTCCACCTGGAAACCCTGTCCGATGCGGGGCGATTGGTTGAAAAACAGGAAAACGGAGTCTTCCCTGACTGCCACAAAAAATCCGAGCGGTTTGCGCTGGGACCATGCGGCCTGGGTGTAGATCAAGATCAAAAAAATGCAGCACGGAAGGAATCGCTTCATCTTGGCATCCCTTTTCGGTTGACCGGGCAGTCCAACGGCCTTCTTTCTTCGGACCGGCCCATTTCCTGATGTTTTCTTCTTTTGCGATCCGGTTTCACGGCTCGGGAATGACACGATAGCCGTCCCCCTCTTTTTCAATCCGGAAACGGTATTGAAAATTGAGCGAATTGATCTGATAGCCGATGCTCAGGCCTTCCAGCATGAATGACTTCCCGAGATCCGCTTCCGTGAATTGGGAATCAAAATAAACAATCCCGGCCTTCAGATCTGCCACCGGCACCCCTCCGGCATACGCTATGACAACATCCGACTGCTCGGTCGATTGAATCCAGAAATCCACGGAAAGGACCTTGCCGTCGATCCGGTTTTGATCGAATTGAACGGCGAACCGGCCGTTCCGGTCCATGACCAGCGACGACACCTCCTGTCTCGGGGGACGCGTCTGGAACGATTGTATCGTCCTGTGGATTTTACCCTGCGGATCGATCCCCCTCAATGTCACGAAGCAGGTTGAAGGCACGCCGATGAGGGAGTGCGGCAATGTCAGGCGGCTGCCGGCCCGGACCGCGTCCGGAGCGAAATCATATTGTCCCTCGGCCGGGAACGGCCGGGTATCCGAAGCACCTGACTTGGACCCAAGCGCAAACTGATATCCCTGGAAAACGCGGTTCCCGTCAAAGGCCGGCCGTATGATATCCATGCCAATCATGTCCTGGCTGTCAGCATCCGCCTTGAAAAACATGGGTTCGCAGGGCATATCGAGCTCGGTCACGTACATGGCGAACTGCTGGGATTGCGTGTGCCAGAAATAGCTTTTAAACTGATAGGTTTCGCACGGCGGCATGTCCGGCAAATCGTATTTCACATCCAATACGCCGTTGTCCGGCACGGTGAATGTTCTGTAAAATTTGCTGTCCCCGTTGAGCGTCAATTCGATGCGCAGTTCCTTCATGCTGATCTGAGTGACCATTTCAGGCCCCAGGTCGCCTTTCACGCGCAGCCTGTTCTGTGGAAAGGCCTCGATGATGAAGGCATCCACAACGGGCTGAAGGAAGGGATTCGTGATCAGGACCTGCTCATGCGTGCCGCCGTCCTGAAGGACGACGCGGACGCCGACCCGGTAGGTTTTGTTCATCAAGCCCTGCACGGCGAACGGAAGGATCAGCTCTTCCCCAGCATGCCAGGCGCTCGACGGGATGTCCAGTGAAGCGATGTCCGAGGGATAGGGCCGCAGGTCGAAAATGCTTCCGGCGCCGTCACCCACAGCGAATTGATAGCCGGCGATTTGGTTTGCATCCCGGTATCCGGGCCGCAGGGGGACAACCGCCAGGTTCCCGCTGAAGTCGATTTTCGGATTTTTCCAGAAAGGCGGTTGCGGGACATCCAGGACCAGGGTCGTGCTGTCCCTGGAAGTCCGGTTGCCATCGATTCTTGAAAAGGCAGTCAGGTGAATCCGCTCCAGCTGCGAAACAGGCTCGTCGAGGAATACCTCCTTTGGCGTGAAGCCGTCCTGCAGGTAGGACACGAGGGGGATGGCCAGATTCTTCAAATCAGCCGTTCCTTCCACTGAACCGATCTTTAGCAGCACTTCCGGATTGCCGGCGGAGAAGGATTGGAGGAGGGTGCCGAATTTTGTTTCCAGTCTCACACGGTAGAAGAAGCGGTCTTTTTCCCCGGTGATGAGCGCGAGAACGGCCTTCAATTCAGGTTTTGGAGGCACAATATGCGCTTCAAGGTAGGTTGCGCAGATTTCGCCGTCCAGTGCCGTTGCCTGCAGCACGACAAGGGATACCGGCCGTACGTCTCCCGCCTTGATGGGCAGACGGATGCGCGCGCCGCTCGACACCTGTTCGCCGGTCACGCCGTCAAGAGTGGTCAGCGGCTGGATGTTCAACTGGTAACGGCTTTGCCCCGAGAGGGAGGGCGCCAGATATCCCACGGCCCATTTGAACGCGGCCGCTTCCTTCTGGCCGTTGAACGCGCTTTGCACAATGGGCAGCGCCAGGTATCCGTCCTCATCCGTTTCCACGGCCTGGAACATCGGCCGGTAAATCTGGATGCGCTGCGTAAAGGAGGGCGAAGCCTGCCCGCCCCGCAGGGTGACTGCGGATAGAAAAAGGGATGTCCCTTCATCTACGGTTTCCGGCAGGTCGATGGACCATGTGAACGTATCGCCGTTCTGCAACCGGTAGATTTCCGAGATGGATTTTCGGGCAACCAGGATATCGGATGCATCCGGAGCCGTTCCGATGCGGCATACGAGGCTGTCGATATAATGGTCCGCCAGGGGCGCCAGAGTGCCCGAGACCTCCAGGGTGAAGGGCTTCATCCCCTCCAGCAGCCGCGCCGTCAGGTCCGGCGCCTGGGGGCCGGGCAGGAAGCTCTGCTGGGTGTAATCGAGGTTGCCGCAGCGGTCGATCGTGTATAATTCGACGTCGAACGCATTATCCACATCGATTGAATCATGTGGAATGGGAATGCTCAGGACAGCGCCGGCTTGAACCGTGTCCGCAGGGAATTTCAGGGATTCGGGATCCCAGACAGTGACGATCGGATTCTTGCTTCGGTACAGATTCTGGATGAGACGCCAGGGATAATGGGAAACGCCGCTGAGGCTGTCTGCGCCCGCCTGGAGGATCTGGATTTCAAGATCCCTCCCGGCGTCGAGCCCCAGGATTTTGAAGGTCGCCGGCCGGGGGGATTCGGATTCATCCGCCTTGGGAACGGCAAAGAAGGCGGAGGCGGAATAGCCGGTGTTCCAGAGGGGTTGGTTGTTCCTGGCGCGCACAGCGAATTTCAGCGGACCGGCGAAGGACATGGGCGCGAAATTGAGGAAATAGGCGCCGGATCCCGGATCGGTCAGGGTGTGGATATTCTGGTCGTATTCCGTAGTAAGAGGCAGTGAGGTGACGAGGCTGGAACCGTCCAGATTCAGCCATCCGGATGGACCGGGATCCTCATCCGGAGACAGAAGCTGATATTCGTACGCAGAAGGATCGCTGATCCACTCGGACCAGGTGCCGCCACCTGCGATCTTCACATCGTCTTTCGCCTTGGGCAGCCTGACAATCACGGCGCTTTCATCCCCGATCCGGATGTGTTCGGCATCCCCCTCGAAGACGGGAGGTGTGGTGTCGATGTAAAGCGGCGGGGGTTCCCATGTTTCGGTCAGCGAGCCGGTCGCGTCGTTTTCTCCCTTGTAATAGACTGTCCAGGAACCGGTGGACGTTCCGATGGCGCGGTCCGAAACGTCATAGGCCGTCACATGCGCATAGACTGGCTCGCCGGTGTCCGGAGTCAGATTCAGTCCGTCTGTTTGGACCTGGAATGTATCCGGCAGGGCGGTTTGCGTCACCGGAAAGGTCCTCGGACCGAACACGGTTTTGCCACCCTGCTTGATCTCGATCACGTGCTTCGCGGGTACAGGCGTGTACAGCGAGATACCGTAATTATTTTCCAGGGTCCACTGCACGGTTAGCGCATGGGCCTGTCCGCAGAAATAGTACGCGGGGTGATGCGTCATGGAGTTGTCCGGATTCGTGCTGTAATGTTCCCGGACAATCCGGTACGGCCAGAACACGAGACAGCGGTTGACCGACGAATCGGGGATCTTCTGCTCCGCTATCTGATTCGAGGGATTGCCGTAATACCAGTTTTTTCCGTGAAGCTCCGCTGTGCCCGGCAGGGCCGTGGTGGTCAGCCCGGCCAGGTTGCGCAGCCTGGGCGCGATTTTGAGGCTTCTCGTTTCCGTATCGACAAAGGGAATCGTTCTTTCGCCTGCGCTGGTTTCATACCAGTAGGACACCCCGTGCTTGAGCATTTCCTCCCGAACCACCCGGCTCTCGGCTCCGAAAGACTGGGGAGCGTGGTCGTTGAAGGAAGCCGCATATTCCGAGATGCCTTCAGGCGGATTGGTCTGACAATCCAGCGTCACCGCCACGGGTTCAAATCCCTGCGTCTGGCTGACCGTCAGGGAGGGTGTCACGGCCGGGAATGTGAATTCTTTTTCAAGCCCGGATAGAATTGCGTCCGCCGAATCCTTCAAGGCAAAGGTCTGGTCCCCGCCCATGGGGCCCTTGGCATAGGACCGGTACAGGTCCAGAATGGCGTACAGTTTCTCGGAAAGTTCGGCGTACTTGTCCCACAGGCCGTCCGTGTGGGACGTGAAGATCTGATGCTGCCTGTCCAGGGCGGACTGAACGTCTTTGAAATATTTTTGAAAATAGAAGATCAGGCTGTCGGCCTGCTCAAGGCTGTTCTGCATCATCACCTGAGGGACCACGCGGAAGAACCGGTTTCCCAAGACGCGGTACCGGTCGATTTCATTGGACGGCAGGTCCTCCCAGGATATCCCCAGCATGGCGAGCGCCATCCCACGGCCCGCAATGGCTGATTCCCGGTGTTCCTTGTCGTTGGCGAGCAGGGTCATTGCGGCGTCGGTGACCCCGACCAGCGGAATCCCGTTGTACCGGTCGTAGAGTTTCTTGAATTTCCCGTTCAGATCCACGATCGTATTCTGAAAATCGCCATTCCCGGTGAGTATGGGCTCCTGGATCCGGGCATGCACCTGGCTGCTCGTTCCATCCGGGCCGATGTTCCTGTAAATCCCCTTTCGGCCGTTCCGTATCTTCTGGATGTTTTGTTCAACGCTGGCGAGCCACCCCGCGAAAACCTGCTGGAGTTTTTCAGCGTTCTCCTTGTTGAGTCCCGTCAGCGTCGCATCGACCGTGATGACGGGCGTTCGGACGCCTTCCAAATCCCCGTAGGAGAGCGCGAGGGGATTCTGGATGGGGGAGCCGCCCACATCGATCGCGGACAGCA
The DNA here is from genome assembly GCA_016931355.1 of bacterium. Lineage (GTDB taxonomy): Bacteria > Zhuqueibacterota > QNDG01 > QNDG01 > JABMRT01 > JAFGEX01. Next base: position 2,653 of record JAFGEX010000233.1, on the reverse strand, counting down.
GGGTGTCGAGCCCGAAGTCGATGGCGTTCAACTCCGCGGAGAGCTGGTCGCATCCATCCTGGAATGCCTCATACCGGGCCTGCAGGTCCGAACGGACCTGGTCCAGAACGGGATCCATCGCAGCGACTTCGTTTTCCAGCGATGTCATGTCGTTCATCCAGACGGTCGGATGAAGCGTGCCCGATTCCGACAGGGCACTGACAAACAGATCCAGTCTCCGGCCGTCGTCGCCCTGAATGTCCCCCCGGATTTTATTGTATACGGCTTTGATTTCGTCAACATCCGATTTCCACAGGATGTAGTAGTCTTCGGCCAGTGCCCCGTGCATGCGCTGGATCAGGGTCCGCAACTCCTCATCGCTGAATCCGCCGGGCTCCAGAATGCCCATTTCGGCCTTCAATTCCTCCACGGCCGTCATGATGTCCTCGGCCGTCTGCTGGGCCTCGGCGATGATTTCCGCCAGCGTGGGATCGGCCCCCGTTCCCGCGGACATGCCGCCGCCCTGTTCCCACTTGGCCCAGGCGCGGATGGTTTTCGACACGCCGAGAACCGTTCCCGTCAGCTCGGCATACCCGTAGAGAAAGAAATCGGGCTCCGCCATCAGGGCAGCGCCCATCTCGCCCCGGAATCCGGCCAGCCATTCGCTGAGCACATAGCCCTGCACCCACATGCTGGCGTAAGCGCCGAACTTGACTGGATCGAGCCATTGCAGGTAAACCATCAGATCCATGCCGGCTTCCACGGTCAGAATGGATGCGATGTCGAATCCGTAGCCGAGACTGCCGTTAAAAACGAAACCGGGATTGCCGAAGGTGAAATCGAACTCGGTTTTCAGGTTGTTCAGGACCGTGGCCTGAATGTTCCCCCCGATGGCAAATTGTCCTTCGCCCGTGACGATGAAATCGAGCTGCGTCTTGGCGGTTTCAGGGAGTTTCAAAATGAATTCTTCATCAACGGCGGGACGTCCGCCGACTTTGATGTGGCCCGCAAAATATTTAAAGGCGCTAAAATCCTGCTTCCAGGCGCATTCCGCCATCAGCCAACCCGACAAATCGATGATTTTTTTCATCGCGGTTGAATCCGCCGGCCAGACTTTCGCATCGAGCCGCAACCGGTCCGTGGCAATGGTGAGCAGTGCCTTGCCGTTCAGCATCTTGTCATCCGGGATGGCGGCTGCGCCGTATAAATATATTTCCCAAAACGTCATGATGTCGTCCTGCATGGAGTCCATGATGGTCTTGAACTCCTCGCGTATTTCCGTATTGTCCTCGTCATCGAATCCGAGGTGATGACGCACCATGATTTGGATTTCCGGCGACGGATTGAAAAAGAAGCCCGCGCCGAAACCTTTCAGCTTAACCGGAATGGGTTTGAGGTCGACATCCACATTGGCGGATACGAACAAGCCGAATCCCGGCATTTGGTAAACCTGGTTGTCCACACCGACAGTCTCTTTGAAGCTCACCTCACCCACCACAGCGCCGCCCTTGAAATCACCCAGTTCCACATCGAGATGGCCGCCGATGAGCCAGCGGAACAAAGTCTTGTCGCCGCCTTGCCAGATGGAACCGATCAAATCCAGATCGAACGTGAATTTTTCTCCGATCCAGAGCATGGCGTGCTTGATGAGAAGATGAAACTGGTCCTCGTTCTTGAAGATCACAAACCGGTCGATACCCGCCCCGAATCCCGGTATATCCATGGATAATGTGGCGCCGAAACTCAGATAGAGATCGGCCATGATCTCCTTCGGCTGGACGGATACGCGGGTTTGCGTAAACTCGATTTCGCTGAAGTCGATCATCTCGTTTCTGGCGAAATGGAAATCGAGCAGTTCGAGATTGATCCCGGCGACAGACACCTTCGCCGTGTGCAGCTTCCCGAATTCAAACAGCCCGGTGCCGAGCCGGTTGTCCGTCAATTCCACCTGACCGTCGACGATGTCGTCCGGCAGGGGCAGCTTCATGAGGCAATTGAAATGGATTTGGAATACCGCCGTGTCCGCCATACTGAATGTGGCAGCATGCATGTACAGGTCGTTGTCCAGAACGGTGATCACCGTGTCGACAGACGTCTCCTGGGAGAAAGACCAGGACCGGCTGACATTCGTCGCGTTGAACTGGAACAGCCCGTTTGTCGGGATGCGGACCGAGTCCGCGGCGCCGACCAGGCCCTTTTCGGGCCAGTAGGTTTCGACCTGGTATTCGACGGATCCTTCCTCGCCGATGTTGTCCGGGCCGTTGAGAGCGAGCGTGGTGCCCGTAAGATACGCGTTGATCGAGAATTGATCGTTCCCCAGCCTGGCATGCGGCGCTTCGGAGACGCTTGAGGGGGTAATCGTCAATTTGCGTTCTGTCAGGGGATTCCCTTCGCTGTCGAGCCATTTTCCCCTTGGATTGATGACGAGCGAAAAGGCCTGCGTCTTGTTGTCGTCGAACGGCTCCGGCTGGAAGATGCCGCCTCCCACCAGCAGGTTTCCGGACCGGGTTTCGATTTGCCCGAGCGTCATCTGCAGATTGACCCGGACGCCGCCCGGATTCTGGGCGAGCACGCCGTCCGACACGGAACAGCCGTTGGGCACGTGCAGGCCGGAGAAGTCGATTGAATGGCCGAAGAGCCGCATGCTGCCGTCCATGACCAGGTCGTACGATGT
>JAFGEX010000232.1 GCA_016931355.1 bacterium | reverse complement strand
TGTCATCGGAAATCCCCGCGTTCTTTACGCTGCCCTGCGTTTTGATCCAATCGAGGGTTGCCTGAAGGGCGCGCAGTGAATCGGATTTCCGTTCGTCCGCAAAGAATTCCATCCCGCGATCCCATGTGTTCGTCATTTCCTCATAATACGCCTCGCTGAGATCGGGCCCTTCCTCGCGCGGTGATGTCGTGTGATTGGGGCATCCGGTCAGAATAAACAGGCTTGAAGCCAATAAAAGAAACAACGGTGCTCTCATGAATGACCGCCTTTCAGTCTTGATTCTCTATGGGGATTTTCATCCTGACCGGAAAGCGGTCAGGCGGACTTTGCACCAACCGATGATTCTGCGGTCGGGGTTTTCCAGTTGAGCCGTTGACGCCGGGTGGTCAAGAAAAAGAATAAGAAAAGATATGAAAAAGTCAAGCTGGTTCTTTTGGCGGCATGTGTCATCCGGAACCGACACAGCAAGTGTCAATTCCGATCCCATCAGGATTTTCTTGCATTTTTAGCCCGGAATAGTTAGTTTATTTGATGTTTATCAATCATGACCATCGGGTGCCCGTCAGGATGAAAGGATCAGCCGAAACAGCATGGACAACAGGTCCCAGCCGAAGGGGCCGGGGAATCTTCTATCTGCGAGGAAGACGACATCGGAAATCGATCGCTGATCCGTCTGCAAACCGCGGGGAATTCGCCCGCAGCCGGATTCAAACGATGCTGCGCTTCATCCTCCTCATTCCGCTTACCGCGGCAGCCGATCCTGCAGCCGGGATCGACCACTGGGAATCCGTGATCCTGAACAACTTTTCATGGAAATACTTCATCGGCAAAACAGAGCCGGGCGCAGGATGGAAAAGCCTGACCTTCAACGACGCAGCCTGGAAGCAGGGTCCCGGCGGGATCGGGTACGGAGACAATGACGACAACACGGTCATCGAAGCCTGCGTGTCCCTTTATTTGAGGCGGAAATTCAGCATCCTGGACACCTCCAGAATCGAATCCGCCATCCTGCATATGGATTACGACGACGCCTTCGTCGCCTACATCAACGGCGTCGAAATCGCGCGCGCCGGCATATCCGGGAATCCTCCTGCCCATAACCGGACCGCGGATTCGGATCATGAGGCGCAGATGCCGGGCGGCGGCCTCCCCTCGGCGTTCATGCTGGACAAAACAAGATTGAGAACATGCCTGACCCCGGGCGAGAACCTGCTGGCCATCCAGGTTCACAATACATCCGCCTCTTCGAGCGACCTGTCCTCCACCGCTTTCCTGTCCGTGGGCATCAACGACGCCTCCCGCTCCTACCGGAACACGCCCGGCTGGTTCAAGGCGCCGTTCCTGTTCACCTCCTCGAATCTCCCCATCATCCTCATCGAAACCGGGAACGGGTCTGTCATCCCGGACGAGCCGAAAATCCCGGCCCGCATGAAAATCATCCACAACGGCACGCTCAACCAGGTCACGGACGCGGCCAATGTCTATGACGGCGACATCGGGATAGAAATCAGGGGCCGGTACTCCGCCTCACTCCCGCAGAAGCCCTACGGGATAGAAACACGCGACGGCCAGGGCAACAACCTCAACGTTTCCCTTCTGGGACTGCCCGTGGAGAATGACTGGATCCTTCTGGCCAATTACAATGACAAGACCTTCATGCGGAATTCGCTCGCCTTCCACCTGTTCCGCGCCATGGGACACTGGGCGCCCCGCACCGTGCATTGCGAGGTGATGGTCAACAACGACTACCAGGGGATTTACGTCTTCTGCGAGAAGATCAAGAGGGACAACGACCGGGTGGACATCGACGAACTCCTTCCTGAGGAAAATGCGGGAGAGGATCTGACCGGCGGATACATATTTAAAATCGATTATTATACGCCGGCGGACAGCTGGGTGAGCGCTTATACCTGGACCGGCGAGCCGGGCGACGACGTCCACTTCGTCTATGAGTATCCGAAGCCGGACGAGATCACGGCCCAGCAGAAGGCCTACCTGCAGAAATACGTCTATGATTTCGAGACCCTGATGTACGGGGATTATTTCGATGATCCCATCGACGGCTTCAGGTCCTGGATCAACGTCGGGTCGTTCATCGACTACCTGATCATCGGCGAATTGTCCCGCAACGTGGACGCATACAAGAAAAGCGCCTTCTTTTTCAAGGACAGGGACGGCAAGGGAGGCCTCCTCCACGCAGGGCCTGTTTGGGATTTTGACTGGGCCTGGAAAAACATAGACGAATGCTACTTCCGCGAAAAGGACGGGTCGGGCTGGGCTTACGACGTGCATCAATGCGGCAACTGGCCCATACCGCCGGGCTGGACCTTGAGGCTCCTGGAAGATCCGGATTTCGTCCGGGAGCTGAACATCCGTTATTATTCATTGCGGGAGACGATCCTGAGCGAAGCCTTCATCAACGGCTACATCGATTCCGTATATGCCGTGGTCCGGGACGCCCAGGAGCACCATTACGAGAAATGGCCCATTCTGGGGATGGCGGTAGGGGCCCCGGAAAACGACATTCAACCCGCCACATTCGCCGGAGAAATGACCAAACTCAAGGGATGGATCAAGACCAGACTGTCCTGGCTGGACGCCCATTTCGATTATTCCCTTGCGGTTGAGGAAACGGAGATGAAGCCGGCGTGCAACTTCATCCTGGACGGGAATTACCCCAATCCGTTCAACGGCCTGACGAACATCACCTACACGCTGCTCACTGCCGGCCCGGTTGCCGTGAGAATCTATGACACCCTCGGCAAACCGGTGCGCACGCTCGTTCACGGGATGCACGCTGAAGGATCCCACTCCATTGTTTTTGACGCGGAGGGATTGCCGAGCGGCGTCTATTTCTGCAGCCTGGAGTCCGATAACGATTGTTCGGCATCCAAAAAGATCCTTCTTTTGAGATGACGGCGCATCCTGAAAAAAAACCGGCAGGGCTGAATCGCACTAGAGAGGCGCGGCGGCATGGGGCAAGGGATGCTTCCTCCGCCGCCTGCACGGCCGGGCCTGTCTATAAACGAAGCTCACCCATGGGGCAGCCATGAAATGGCCATACCCGTTTTTCAAAAGAAGCAATAAAAAAGCCCGGATTTCATTTGCACGGTCAACAATACAGTTGCCGGAGTAAGAAGAGGTTCATATGACCAGACCCTCCGGAATGAACGTCATCAGATTGATCATCACCGGCACTGCCCTGAACATCCTCTTCTATTCCCTGCCGTCCCTCGCATTGATCAGATCTGTCTTGTCCCCGGGAAGGGGAGGAACGGCATACGCTTCCGCACTCAACGCGGCATTCCTGCTGCTGTCCTGTTTTTTCAGCGGCATGATCGCCGGTATTCTCGCACGCAAAACCTTCCCCGTCCGGGACAGAGATCTCTTTATGGCAGCCCCGGGCCTGTACCTGTTCATGCTGGCCTGGCTGCTGTCCGTGTTCTGCAACATGAAGGAATTTTTCAATGTGTTCCGGAATGTCATCGGATGGCTTGCGGTCTGTTATTTCACATCTCTGCTGGGTGTCCTGGCCGGCGAGAAAAAGGTGTTGCTGAGATGTGTATCCCGGTTGAAACCGCCGGCCGCCTGCGGCGGGGGACCTTCGAGCCATAGGAGAAAGGGCGCCTAGATCAACGGCCTAATCGCGCATGCCGCAGCAGGCCTGTATGCCGTCTTTTCAGCGCATCTGTCCGCTGCATTCCGGGCGCAAAATGCGGCCGCTTAAAACAGGTCATCCGACCGGCAGCCTGCTTCCGGGGGATCTTCGGTCTGCTGTGACATGGACTGCGGGCCGCCTTGAACATGTAAGGGAGTAATGCCCGCTCGCTCACTCCGCGTCCTGCTGCGGGGAATGCGCTCTCAGAACAATTCATGAGCCATTGAAACAGGAGTTTGACATGAAAAGCCCGGCCTCTTTGCTCCTTTTTGCATTATGGATGCCCGCCTTTAACGCGTCCAGCCAGAACAGCATCGTCCTCTTCAAGGAAAGCGTTTCAGGAGACGAATATCACGACGCCTCCTGGGGGTATTTTTCTGCGCCCAGTTTTCTGGAAATGGCGCATACGGACAAATTCCCGGTGGATACGGAGCACCCCTATCAGGGCAGCCACAGCGTGCGCCTGCGGTGGAATTCGAAGGCCGGCGGAGATTGGGGTATGGCCATCGCCTCGTCCGGCTGGCCCGGGCACGATGTGACCCCTTTCGACAGCATCCGGTACCGGATCAATGCGCCGGAGGCGATCCCGCAGGATGCCCTGCCCAGCCTCCTGCTGGAGGACACATCCAACAAGAAAAGCACACGGGTCTGGCTGGGAGATCATTTCGGAGGAGTGGACGCGGATGCGGCCTCATGGCAGAAAGTCACTGTGCCCCTGGCCGCCTTTCAGCCGGGTTCGCAGAAATGCGATTTCACGCGCATCAAGACCCTTTTTCACCTGCAAAAAAACGCGGACGGCGTGGAGCACACGGCCTGGCTGGACGACATCCGCTTTGCCAAGGCCGGTCCTTCGCCGGAACTGCCGTCCAAACCCCGGAATCTCTCTGCAACGGGTTATGACAGCCGGATCGACCTCGTCTGGAAACTGAACCCGGAGACGGAGCTTTCCGGATACGCGGTGTACCGCTCCGAATCGCAGGAGGGGCCGTACGAAAAACTGGACGATCAGGATCCCTTAACATGCGTTTACTCCGATTTCACCGGGCAGAACGGTTTGACTTATCATTATTACGTCATCGCCCTGAACGATGAATACGAGGAATCAATCCCGTCCGACACGGTCAGCGCCTCGACCTACGAGATGACGGACGATGAGCTGCTGACTTCGGTTCAGGAAGCGGCCTTCAGGTATTTCTACCATTTCGGACATCCGGCAAGCGGACTGGCGCGGGAAGGATCCCTGACCGGAAACACCTGTACGAGCGGCGGCACAGGCTTCGGCCTGATGACGCTTGTCGTCGGAGCGGAACGCGGATTCGCGCCCCGGGACTCCGTGGCCTCCCGGGTCCTGAAAATCCTGCGTTTCCTGCAGTCGGGCTGTACGCGCTGGCATGGCGCCTGGTCGCATTGGATCAACGGAGCCACGGGCGTGAGCATCCCCTTCAGCGAGAACGACGACGGTGCGGATCTCGTGGAAACCGCATACCTGATACAGGGCATGCTCACCGTCCGGCAGTATTTCGACCGCAGCAACCTTGTGGAGAACGAAATCCGGCAGCGCGCCACGCAGATGTGGGAAGGGGTTGAATGGGACTGGTTCCGCCGCACCCCGGACGGGACCCAGCTCTACTGGCACTGGTCGCCGACCAAAGACTGGACCATGAACATGCCCATCGTCGGATTCAACGAGACGATGATCGTGTATATCCTGGCAATCGCATCCCAGACGCACGGCGTGCCCGCGTCGCTCTATGACACAGGCTGGGCCGGTCATCCGAATTATGCGAACGGAAACAGCTATTATGGTTACAAGCTCTGGGTCGGATGGCCCTACGGAGGCCCGCTCTTCTTCACGCATTACTCTTTTCTGGGATTCAATCCGGCCGGAAAACGGGACCGGTTCTGCGATTATTTCGAAAACAACCGGAACATCGCGCTCATCCACCGCGCATACGCGATCGACAATCCGAAGGGTCATGCGGGATACGATTCCCTGACCTGGGGATTGACCGCGAGCTTCAATCCCTGGGGGTACAGCGCGCACGAGCCCATGAACAACGACAACGGGACCATCGCCCCCACAGCCGCGATCAGCTCCATGCCGTACACGCCTGTGGAGAGCATGCAGGCTCTCAAG
>JAFGEX010000022.1 GCA_016931355.1 bacterium | reverse complement strand
CGCTTCAGTATCCGCAGCAATGCTTCGCACAGGCGGTTTTTCAGGGCCAGCTGATAATAACTCTCTTTCGACTGCAATTCCCGGTGCATGTCCAGAATCAGTTCCCACAGGGAAAAATCAAGGTCAGCCTCGCGCATGTGGGGATTTCCACGTTTGTCAAGCGAATGGAAGGGGAGGAGATAATGGGAGTCATACGGATTGGATCCCGGATGAAACAGCAATTCGGGCATGAAATAGATGCTGGCGGACTTCAGCGGATCGTCCCTGTCCGCCTCCACGTAATGCATCTGGTTCGCCTGGATGAAGAGGATGCTGCCGGCCCGGATGTTGAATGTCTTGTCCGAGATGAAATACTTCCCCCTGCCGGAATAACAGCAGCCGATTTCGTAAAAATCATGATAATTCGGGATGATCGGATACGCGGACGTGAAGAGATAAAACTTGATCAAGAGTGGGAAATCCGGGGGGAGGGCGAGTCTGTATTTCTGGTCCGAGGTGAAAAGCATTTCCTCGCCGGTTGTCCAGTGGATGGAATCCAGAATGGATTTCCTTGAATGCATGAGGGAATGCCGGTTTTATTTGGAGCCTTCAATCCGGAAGCAGGCGACTGATCAGACGAATATTAGCCATTCATCGGGCAAAACTCAAGGGGAATTTGCGATTTCACCGGCCCCGGGATTCAGTCCGGGGCCGGTGCTTACTTTGATTGTACAATCCCCTCTGGCCCCCCTTTATAGAGATTGTTGAAAAAGTCCTGATTTATCAGTAAATTTCAATAGAACAGGACTTATCAACGGAGACGGATATGGCAAAATACAAAGTCTATGACTACGATCAAACAATGATGGTTGCAGTATCCTTAATAGATCAACTGATGCCAGGAACCCTGGAATATGCAATACACTATTTGGTGGAAAACAGGATCAACATATCCATTTTCGAAAGTCATTACAAAAGAGGGAAAACGGAATGCTCTATCTGCCCCCATTATCCTGCCGGGAGCCGGAGTCTCTATCAGCCACTATAAATCCCATAAATCTGCCATAGTTACATATCCTCTTTCTGATTACTGCATTATTGGCATTTACATGCCAATACGGCATATCATGTTCGTCAATTCTATTTTGAATTAATTATAATAATAACATTATCTTATGTTATTATATTTTCATCTGGCATATCGCTTGCTATTTACCGAATCGGATTTTCAATCAATAGCAGGATTAAAGAATAGAAGGAGGGAAAGCACATGACAATCATGAGATGGAATCCTTTCAGGGAACTGCTCAATGTGCAGGAAGAGATGAACCGCGTGTTCAACAGTTATTTCTCAAGAAGCGGAGAAGGACAATCCGGAGCTCCCCTGCTCTGGACACCGTCCGTGGACATTTGCGAAACGGACGACGACATCACCGTGACCATCGAGATACCCGGCATGAACAAAGAGGATGTGAAAATCTCGCTTCAGGACAATGTGCTGACCATCGAGGGCGAGAAAAGGCAGGAAAAGAAGGAATCGGTGAAGAGCTATCACAGGATCGAGCGGTCCTATGGGACCTTCCAGAGATCCTTTGTCCTGCCTGCTTCCGTGAAGGCGGACAAGGTGGCCGCCCAGTACAAGGACGGAATTCTTAACATCAAACTGCCCAAAACCGAGGCGGCCAGGCCCAAAGAAATCGAGATCGCAGTTCACTAATACCGGAAAACAATATGGAAGTCCGGCCAAAGAAGCGGACAGCAGATCCGCGATGCCGGACTTTCATATTATTCCGGAAAGGATACTATAACGGATGACAGCTGAACATGAAAAGGACCGGGGCGTTGAAATCCCGGTGACGATTAAAAACGGCCAAGCGAAGCCCGAAAAACAGGCAGCCGGAGCCGGGACAGAAAAGCAGGCGGCAGGCGCTGAATCCGAAAAGGAGGGCAAGGCTGCCGAATACCTGGAACATCTCCAGAGGCTTCAGGCGGAGTTCAGCAATTACAGGAAAAGGGTGGAGAACGAGAAAAGGGAATGGTCCGCTTTTGTCAAGGCGGAGCTGATACGCACCCTGCTCCCTGTTTACGACGATCTGGCCAGGCTGCTGGATCATTCGGACAAGCCTTGCAGCGTCGAAGCGGTCGGCCTTATTCAAAAGAACATGAAAAAAGTGCTCGAGGAGCAGGGGCTTGAGGAAATAGATGCGGTCGGGACGTGTTTTGATCCCCAGGTTCATGAAGCCCTGGAGGTAGAGGAAGTCGATGATCCATCAAAGGAGGACCAGGTTCTCGGTGAATGGCAGAAAGGATACCGCCTGAACGGCCGCCTGCTGCGGCCGAGCCGCGTGAAAGTCGGCAAGATGAAAGGGCCTTCCCGGGAAAATGCGTAATGTCCGGCAAGGATTATTACAAAATCCTGGGCGTGGGCGAGAAAGCCCGGCCTGAAGAGATCAAGAAAAGCTACCGGGACCTGGCGAAGCAGTACCATCCGGACACCCATCCGGGCAACCAGCAGGCGGAGGAGCGGTTCAAGGAGATTTCCGAGGCTTACGCGGTTCTCGGGGATGCGAAGAAACGCGAACAGTACGACCAGCTGCGGAAATACGGATTCAGCAGCGGGCAGCCGGGGGGCAGGCAGGGCCGGCCCTTCGATTTCGGAGATTTTTTCAGAAGCGGGGAGAGCGCAGGACCCGGAGGATTCACTTTCCAGGGATTCGAGTTTTCAGGCGGTATCGAGGACATCCTCTCCCAGTTCTTCGGACAGGGGTTCGGCGGGCGGTTCAGCAGGTCCGGCCGTGAAAGGAGGGCGGACAGCGCGGCTGAACTCGCCATCCCGTTCGAACTGGCTGCGACCGGCGGCCGGACTTCATTCGCAGTGGAAAGGGAGCAGGCATGCGCCCGCTGCAGCGGAACGGGCCGTTTATCCGGTTCCCGGAAATGTCCGGAATGCAAGGGGAGCGGCCGGACAAGCAGCCGGAAGACGTATCAGGTGCAAATACCGGCAGGCATTCAGGACTCGGAAAAGATACGCCTGCGGGGGGGCGGCTCCGGTCCCGGCGGCGGAAAAGCGGGCGATCTGATCATCACGGTGCGCGTCGAGCCACACCGCTTCTTTACGAGAAAAGGGGATGACCTTTACTGCGACGTGCATCTGTCCCTGGAGCAGGCCGTGAAGGGGGCCAGGCTGAAGATACGCAACATCGACGGAAGGCGCATTGAATTGAAAATCCCGCCGAAAACCCGGGACGGGAGAATACTGCGCATGCCGGGCATGGGCGTGGCCCGCAACGGCAGGCGCGGCAATCAGTACGTGACCGTGCGCGTGGACATGCCCGCGCATCCGGGCCGGGCCGAAAAGGAACTCATGGAGCAGCTCGGCGCCGAGTGACGCCTTGATGCAGCATCCCAAAATGAGGGAGAGTCATGCCGACCTATGAATATGAGTGCAAATCGTGCGGGCATCAATTTGAGCGTTTTCAGAAAATCACGGCGAAACCGGTCAGGAAATGCCCGAAATGCGGCCGTCCGGTCCGGAAGCTGATCAGCACAGGCGGCGGGCTGATTTTCAAGGGTTCCGGTTTTTATATTACGGATTACGCAAGAAAAGGCAGGAAATCAGAAGGCGAGAAGAAGGCATCGGAAGGCGAGAAAAAGACATCGGATCCGGCTGTCAAGCCGGCGTCTGAAAAGAAGGACAAGACTTCGGAAAAGAAGACTTCCTGATCCCAGGAGGGAGCGGGAAAACCCAATAAGGAGGATTCAGTCCATGGGAAAAATCATAGGCATCGATCTGGGCACGACCAATTCCTGCGTCGCCGTTTTGGAAGGCGGCGAGCCGGTCGTGATACCCAATTCGGAGGGCGCCCGGACCACGCCGTCCATGGTGGCCTTCGCCAAGAACGGCGAGAGGCTCGTGGGCGCGCCGGCCAAGCGGCAGGCGATCACCAATCCGGAACACACCATTTTTTCGATCAAGCGTTTCATGGGACGCATGTACGACGAGGTCAAGCGCGAAATCGAGGAGGTCCCGTACAAGGTCGTGCGGGGCAAGAACAACGTCGCGCGCGTGAAGATCGACGACCGGGAATACTCTCCGCCTGAAATATCGGCCATGATCCTGCAGAAGATGAAACAGACGGCTGAGGATTATCTGGGCCACAAGATCACGGAGGCCGTGGTCACGGTGCCCGCCTATTTCAACGACAGCCAGAGGCAGGCGACCAAGGAGGCGGGCGTCATCGCAGGCCTGGATGTCAAGCGCATCATCAACGAACCCACGGCCGCGGCCCTGGCCTACGGCCTGGACAAGAAAAAGAACGAGAAAATCGCGGTGTACGATCTCGGCGGCGGGACCTTCGACATTTCCATTTTGGATCTCGGAGACGGCGTGTTCGAGGTCAAGTCCACGAACGGGGACACCCATCTGGGCGGAGATGATTTCGACAAGCGCATCATCGACTGGCTGGTGGACGGCTTTATCAAATCGGACGGCGTGGACCTGTCCAAGGACCCCATGGCGCTGCAGCGGCTCAAGGAAGCGGCTGAGAAGGCGAAGATCGAGCTTTCCTCCAAGACACAGACGGAAATCAATCTGCCCTTCATCACGGCCACGAACACGGGCCCCAAGCACATGAACGTGACGCTCAACCGCGCCAAATTCGAACAGCTCTGCGACGACCTGTTCAACAGGACCGTGGGCCCCTGCGAGACCGCGCTCAAGGACGCCGGCATGGGCGTGAATGAAATCGACGAGGTCATTTTGGTGGGCGGCATGACGCGCGTGCCCCGGGTGCAGGAAATCGTGAAAAACCTGTTCAAGAAGGACCCCCACAAGGGTGTCAATCCGGATGAGGTGGTTGCGGTCGGCGCTGCAATACAGGGCGGCGTGCTCGGCGGGGATGTCAAGGACGTGCTCCTGCTCGACGTGACACCCCTGTCGCTCGGGATTGAAACTCTGGGAGGCGTCTTCACGCGCCTGATCGAGAAGAACACCACCATCCCGACCAAGCGCAGCGAAGTCTTCTCGACCGCTGCGGACAGCCAGCCGTCTGTAGAGATCCATGTGCTTCAGGGCGAACGGGAAATGGCGGTTTACAACAAGACCATCGGCCGCTTCCATCTGGACGGCATCCCGCCTGCCCCTCGCGGCGTGCCGCAGATCGAGGTGACGTTCGACATAGACGCGAACGGCATTCTGAATGTGGCGGCCAAGGACAAGGGCACGGGCAAGGAGCAGTCCATACGCATCGAATCCTCCTCAGGTCTGACCAAGGAGGAGATCGAGCGCATGGTCAGCGATGCCAAGTCCCATGCGGACGAGGACAAGAAGCGCAAGGAGGAGGCGGATCTGCGGAACAGCGCGGATCAGCTTGCGTATCAGACCGAGAAAAACCTGAAGGACATGGGCGACAAGCTGGAGGCCGACCTGAAAAGCCGTCTGGAGGCGGCTGTGGGACGGGTGCGGCAGGCTCAGAAAGGATCGGATCTGGGCGAACTCAGGTCTTCGGTGGACGGCCTCAACCAGATCTGGCAGGAGGCTTCACAGAAAATGTATTCGCAGGCCGGCGCAGGCCAGCCGGGCGGGCCCGGGCCCGGACAGCCTTCCGGAGGCCCGGAAGGCGACGGATCCGACGGAAAGGTTCAGGATGCGGATTACGAGGTCATGGACGACAAGAAATCCTGAGCCGGCGTCCGGAAAGCGGCTGCATATAAAAAGAGGAATGATGTGGTCTCATGATTTCATTCGATAAATTCACGATCAGGATGCAGGAGGCGCTGCAGGAAATGCAGCGTCTGGCCGCAGGACAGAGCCATCCGCAGCTCGAGCCGGAGCATTTGCTGTCCGTGCTGCTCGAGGAGGGCGGCCTGTTGTCCGGGCTGTTCAAGAAGCTCGGTCTGAATCCGGGAACCATCGGGGACGGCGTGCGGGCCCTGATGCGCCGCTTGCCGAAACAGAGCGGCGGCGTGGGACAGCCCGCCCTGTCCCGCGATCTCAACCAGGTTCTTGAAATGTCCTGGGACGAGGCGGAACGGATGAAGGACGAGTACATCAGCGTGGAGCATGCGCTGATCGCGCTCGTCCAGTCCAAGACGCCCGCAGGGGACCTGCTCCGTCAGAACGGGCTCACGAAGGATTCCGTTCTGAAAGTCCTGAAAGATATCCGGGGAAGTCAGCGCGTCACGGATCAGAACCCGGAAGACAAGTACCAGGCGCTCAAGCGCTTCGGCAGGGACCTGAACGAGCTGGCCCGGCTCGGGAAGCTGGATCCGGTGATCGGAAGGGATGAGGAAATCAGGCGCGTGCTGCAGGTCCTTTCCCGCAGGACGAAGAACAACCCCGTGCTGATCGGGGAGCCGGGCGTGGGCAAAACCGCCATTGCAGAGGGCATGGCCCACCGCATCGTATCCGGGGATGTGCCGGAAAACCTCAAGAACAAGCGCATCGTGGCGCTCGACATGGGTGCCCTGATCGCAGGCGCCAAGTACAGGGGCGAATTCGAGGACCGGCTCAAGGCCGTGCTGCGCGAGGTGCAGGAATCGGAAGGTCAGGTCATCCTTTTCATTGACGAGCTGCACACGTTGGTCGGGGCAGGAGCGGCCGAGGGTGCAGTGGACGCTTCGAACATGCTGAAGCCCGCGCTGGCCAGGGGCGAACTCCGCTGCGTGGGCGCCACGACGCTGGATGAATACCGGAAGCACATCGAGAAAGACGCGGCCCTCGAACGCCGTTTCCAGCCCGTGACCGTGGGCGAACCCTCGGTCGCGGACACAGTCTCCAT
>JAFGEX010000231.1 GCA_016931355.1 bacterium | reverse complement strand
TTCAACCTCTGCGATGTGAGCGACTCGCCGGACGGTGCGAAGACCTACAATACGGGAGAGACCGAGTACTGGTATTCCCTGCACTACATCCTGGACGACCCGCCGGGCTGGAACCGGATATCCATCCCCCTCGCAGACATCCGCGAGGATCCGAATGGACTGGGATTCGACCGCAAGGGCTGGTTCGGCATTGAGGGGAACGACATCCTCGACCTGGACCAGATCAAGGGATTCCAGATGGAGTTCTCCATGGCCTCGACCATGGGGGACATCGCGTTCGGGACCATCGTTTTGGATGAGCTGACGCTCGTTCAGGAAGGCTGGCAGAATGCCGTTCCATCCGCTTCTGCAGGCCCGGTGTCATTCCGGCTTTTGCAGAATTATCCGAATCCGTTCAATCCTTCCACCTCCATCCCCTTCACGCTGGCGCATGAGAGCCGCGTGAAAGTGACGGTTTTCGACATGCAGGGGAGGATGATTGCGACGGTTGCGGAAGGCCGGTACGCGGCGGGTCCGCATACGGTTCATTTCACGGCAGGCAATCTTCCTTCAGGGGCCTATGTCTGCAGGATTGATGCGGGAGGGCAAAGAATGGAACGGAAGATGATTTTGACGAAATGAGCGGCGGGTCTTTGGTACAAAGAACAAGAAGGCAACCTTTTTAAATAAGGTTGCCTTCTTGTTTGAACAGCGCAGGCCGGCATTGTCAGGAGGCGTGCCATGATTCAACACTTGAAAACGATCATTCCGGTTCTTCTCATCGCTGCAATTTCAGCCGGCTGCGAACACAAAAAAAGCGTCACGGATGACGGCGGGAAGGGTGATTTTTCGGGGACCTACTGCATCCAGTCGCTGAACAGCGACATGGTCATCGTCCAGACAGGGGACAGCGTGGCCTTCACCATTCAGGCCGAGATGGTCGTAATCGGGACGGGTAAGATCAGCGGGGACACGCTGCATTTGGAGATGGACGCCTCCGGCAGCGATGCCCTGACATGCATGCTTGTCTTCAGCACGGACAGGCAGAACTATTCCGGCTTTTATCAGATGACCGATTCAGCAGGCACGGTCGTCAGCGAGGGCATCCTGCAGGGAGGCAAGGGAGCCTGCCCCAAATACGATGTCACGACGAACGGGATTCCCAGATTCGTTACCAGCGACCTGACGGAATTATCAAAAATTGAAAGAATTTCTAAATTCCGGTCCGGTGAAGGACACAGTTACGCGGACCATTTTGAATCATGCCGGAGCATGAAACATTATTACGGCGTGTATGAAAACTTCAGAGAGAACCGGACTGTGCCGGTCTATTCACCTGCAGCAGGGACGATACAATCCGTATCCGACGACGGGCACGGCGCCAGCATCGGACTTAACAACAAGCAGGTTCTGATCAGGCCGAATGCAGAGCCTGCGTTCATCCTCCGGATTTTTCATTGCGATCTGATCTCGTCCGCGATCGCGGAAGGGAAAGAGGTACAGGCCGGCGAACTGATCGGTCACGCCCGGTTGTTCTATGAGGATCTGGGGGAGCATGCGGGCTGCTTCGATATCGCCGTATGGGTCAATACGCCGGAGGGGATGAGGCTCGTCCCGTTCTTTGACGCCATGACGGACGCTGTTTTCAATCGCTATGCCGAACGCGGCGTTTCGTCCCGGCAGGAATTCGTGATCACAAAAGAAGAACGGGATGCGGATCCGCTGGAGTGCAACGGGGAATGGTTCGCCAACGGGGGGAATCTGGAAAATTGGGTCACGCTTTCCGATCCCTCGGACGGGGAATCCCCGGGAGACGGATGGCCTGCTGGCGACATCATCCTCGGCGTGCCCTATGCGGACAGGACCGAGTTCAAATTCATCCATCCGGGATACAGCGCGTCCGCGGATTCCGGAGCGCCGTGGGGGTTCCTGCATCAGGGGCTGGATTTGATCGTCGCGCAGGACAGCGCGAGAGTCATCGCGCCTGCGGACGGCGTCGTCGAGGAGATCAACATCTATCAGAATGAGCACAACGCCCTGTGGCAGGTGAACCTGCGCGTCCGGTACAACGAAGAATTCGTTTATCATCTCCTATACGAACCCCGAGCGCGCACACGCGAGGAGGACGAACGGCAGCGGGCCGCCATCCCCCTCGCTGTGGGTCAGAAGGTGAAGCAGGGGGATCCTTTCGGGGTGGTGTACGATTTCTCCCCGGAAGATCCGGCCAGCATCGGATCGACTCTGCACTTCGATATCTGGAAAGGTGAGGAAAATATCTGCCCGGCTCCTTATTTCACTGCAGAGGCATATGCAGGCATGCTCGCCTTGTTGAGGGCCATGTATCCGGAAGGGGAGCTTTGTTATCCGTGAAACATACCCGGATGTGTCTTTTGATCCGGAGCAACCTTTCCGCTTGTATATCGAAGGGGGATTGATTAATATCAATAAAAGAAATTCAGGTTTCTCAACGATCGATTCAACGAATCCCCTGAATGTCACCGGACATGCGATCAAGTCGATTTTACCTGCGTCCGGGATTTGAATCTGACAGCGAGCGCATTCCCCTTAGGTTTGCCGTGGGGTGAGCGAGCGAATCCAAACGTCTTTATCCTTACAGATCGAAGATTCCCCGCCGCATGCGGCGGGGAGTTTTTATGCATCGGGAGGGGTGGACAGTTCGGTCCATCCCTAAAAATAAAGGAGGAAGATCATGAAACTGAGTGCACCCAAGCAGAATACGTGGTGGATCGCATTGATCGTGGCGGTCGTGGGGATCGTGGCGCGTTTCGTGGCCATTCCCGTTCTGACAACATGGAGTTTCTGGATTGTGGTCATCGCCTTTGTCCTGCTGCTGTTGTCCACCTTCGTGAAGGGGCTTTAACCCGCAGTCCCGGCGGCTCCCGCGCGATGTTCGGGGACCGCCGGTGAATCTATCCCGTGTGGATTATCCAACATTGAAGCTCCCCGGCCATTCACTGCCGGGGGGTATGTTCAATCTGCAGGGGAAAAGACATCTCTATTCGCTCGCCGATCCCGGTTCAAAGAACGGGGCATTCCCCGCTGCAAGCAGCGGGAACACGCTCTCTGACAGATTCAACGGAGGGGCAATGAAAATCTTAAAATGGATGATCGCCGTTATCCTCTGCATTTTGTTTGCCCCCGGCTGCGCCACTTTCAAGTCCGACATGAAAGGCATTCCGGAAGGTCCTCAGTCGAAGAACTTTGGCGCGGAAAAAGTCGATGTGCTTTTCGTTTTCAGCCATCTCCGGCAGACCCGGGGCCTGGACGCCATCCCCAAGCTTGAGAATGAGCACGAGCGGATCAGGGGCTTTGACGATTTTTTCAAGGACGCGTACAGGGAATTCAGCAACATCCGGCATTACGCGACCTTCACGGAATACGCATCGGACGTCAATGACCCGAAACGCCGGGCCAGGAAGGACAGCCTGACTGCATGCCACGATTTCGTCATCCGGATGACTTTCATGCGGACCCATTCCTTTTCGAAGACCTTTCTGGCCACCCTTGCCTCAACGGTCAGCCTGACCGTGCTTCCCATGCCGCGCACGAAATCCTATTCGGCCACGGCCGAGGTCTTCGACCGAAGCGGCCGCCTGGTCATGACCTGCGGCCG
>JAFGEX010000230.1 GCA_016931355.1 bacterium | reverse complement strand
TACGGCTTCAACGCCCAGACCGAGGAATATGGCGACCTCATCGCCATGGGCGTGATCGATCCGACCAAGGTCGTGCGCATCGCGCTGCAGAATGCGGCGAGCGTTGCCTCGCTGCTGCTGACGACCGAGGCCGTGGTCGCCGAAAAACCCGAAAAGAAGGAAACACCGCCCCCGATGCCGCATGGCGGCGACATGTATTGATCTGAAACGATTGACGGAATCAAAAAAGCCCCTGCAATGCGCAGGGGCTTTTTTTCGTGGGGCGCAAAACGGCCACGCACTTTTTAAAGTGCGTGGCCGTTTTGGTAAAAATCCTAAAGTTTACCGGACCGGATGATGGCGACGACCAACCACAAACCCAAAATCCCGGCCAGGGTGAAGCCCACAAGCCCGAAGGCCGGCACGCCAAAAAGGTAGGGTCCCTTTTGCGAATGGATGATGAGCGACGAGGCGATGATCAGGGAGGCGATGATCAGGCTGAAGGAGAGACGGTTCGTGGAACGGTCCATTTCACGGATCAGATTGCTGAATCCCTGGTGATGCAGATTGATTCCGAGTTCGCCGGACCTGATTTTGGCAAGGATCTGCTGGATGTCATAGGGAAGGTCATTCATCATTTCGGCGAAATCCCCTGCCATCTGGGAGCCTTTTTTCAACAAACGCCGGATGTCATAACGGCCGGTTATGAGCCGGGCCGCATAGGGTTTCGCCATGGAGAACATGTCGAATTCCGGGTCCAGCGTCCGGGCGATGCCTTCGATCTGCACGAGCGCCTTGCCCATCAGCATGAGATTCCTGGGAATGCGGATATGATGCCGCGTCACGATCCGGTTCAGGTCGTTGAAGACCTGTTCGAAACAGAGCTGCGAAAGGGATGAACCGTAATACCGGTTGATGAAGCTTGACAGGTCGGACTTGAGGGAGGCCAGATGCACATCCTGGCGGATGCTGCCGACATGAAACAGGACGCGGACCACGCGTCCGACATTCTTGTCGAGGATGCCGGCCATGAGGTCTCCGATCTGGGTCACGAGATCCTCATCGAGATTTCCCATCAGGCCGAAGTCGAGCAGCGCGATCACGTTGTTTTCCAGCACGAATATGTTGCCCGGATGGGGATCGCCGTGGAAAAAGCCGTGTTCGAACACCTGTTTCAGAATCGCGGAAGCGCCGTTTTTCGCAATCTGTTTCGGATCCAGGCCCGCCGGTGCGAACCGGTCCGTCTGGAGCACAGGAATCCCTTCAACGAATTCCATGGTCAAAATCCGGCTCGACGTCAGATTCCAATAGACTTTCGGGACGAAGAGGGTCTTCTCCTTCCTGAAATTCATCCGGAACCGCTCGATGCTGCGCCCCTCCTGCAAAAAATCCGTTTCCTGGCGGAGCCAGGATTCGAATTCTTCGACCAGGCCGACCGGATCATAGGAGGCGCTTTCCGGTATGTGCTTTTCAATGAGCCGCGCCAGGTCCTTCAGGATGATCATATCGCCCTGAATGATCTCCGGGACGTCCGGCTTCTGAACCTTGACCGCAACCCTGTCACCGTCCAGGGTCGTTGCTCGGTGAACCTGCGCCAGGGAGGCGGACGCCACGGGCTGCGATTCGAAACTGCGGAACAGCGATTCGACGGGTTTTCCCCATTCGGATTCGATGATGGCGCGTATGCGGGAATCGGGTATGGGCGTGACTTCGTCCTGGAGTTTGCGCAGTTCCTGAATGAGTTCGTCCGGAAAAACGTCGTAGCGGGTGCTCAGCATCTGTCCGAACTTGATGGTGGTGGGACCCAGCTCCTCTATGGCAAGGCGTATTCTTTCGAACCGGGTTTTGAACAGGAATTCACGACCCTGTTTCCGCAGCAGCATGCGCTGCCCTTTCCGGATCACATGCCCGATGTGGAGGCGGTCGATGACGTCCTCAAATCCGTACTTGAGCAGGATGTGCAGAATGGCCCGGTATCTCCGCACACTCCCCAATTTTCTGTGCAGGCCGATGAGTTTCATGAAGGATCCATGACCGGAATCTGACAGCGAGCGCATCCCCCTTAGGCTTGCCCCGGGGTAAGCGAGCGAATCCAAATGTCTTTTTCTTTGCAGATCGAAGATTCCCCAGCAGCTCACTGCCGGGCAGCTTCAATCCGGCGGCGGAGAATCCCCCTCGCCAGACGTGGTCTTCGGCGCCTCCGCCTGAGCGGGGCTTCCCCGGAAGGATGGGCCGCGCTGCTATTCCTGGATTTTCTGATTCTTGAGGACCTTGTCCAGTTTCTTGTTGATTTCCTGAAGGTCTTTCTGTGTCACCAGATTCAATTTCCGGACGGCCCCCTCAATGGCCCCGTCCACTTTCTGGCCGAATGCCTTCTTTTCTTCCTCCGCTTTGGCCAGCAGATCCTTGATGGCCTTCGCGCTTTCATCCTGCGTGAGCTTGCCTTTGTCAACCAGGTCCGCGATGAGTTTTTCGGCCTTTTCCTTTGTGACAGTCAGTATGCCGAGGCCGAAATACAGCCCCTTCTCGAAAAAGTCAGCCATGATGGGTCCTCCCTTCAAGGATTCCGTTTCCTAAATAAACGTAAATAATCCGTCATAAGTTTCCGCATCCGCGGACTTTTCAAAAACAACCCGAGTCTGTTCGGGAGTGAATCCGACGGCGAGCGGATTCTCCGGAGTTTTCCCCGGAGCACGGGAACGGATAAATTTTATTCTCCCTGCGGATCGAAGATCCCCTTTTGCCTGCAGGGGGAATCTTCAATCAGGAAGTGAGCGCCACATATCCATTTGCCAAGAAGCAGGCGGGTGGACACATCTTTCTTTTCCTTGCAAACTTCGGATTCCCCGGCAGCCTGCTGCCGGGGAAATTCAATGCTTTTTGACTGAAGATGTCTTTTTTCCTTGACAATGGAAAACTGTTTTTTTAAATTGCGTGTGCGCTAACGCTTTCTTGCGAGGCATATATTGTCGTTAAGCATAAAAATCCAAAACCGAAACTTTTCCTCTGGACCTGGGCATTCATCCAATTAAAAAAAAGGAAGAGGCTATGAACCGAAAAGCCATCGTCGCCGTCCTTTTCATGGGACTGTTGCTGGCCGGACTGAGCAGTTCAGTTTGGGCCGGGACTTCGGGCAAGATCACAGGCTTCATCACCGATGTTTCGACCAAGGAACCGCTCCCCGGCGCCAATATCATCATCGAAGGAACCTCGCTGGGTGCAGCCACGGATCTCAACGGCCGCTTCATCATTCTCAATGTTCCCCCCGGTCTCTTCACGGTGCGCGCCACCATGATGGGATACCGGGAAGTCC
>JAFGEX010000229.1 GCA_016931355.1 bacterium | reverse complement strand
GTGATGTGGAATTCGATCTCTTTCCGGAGATCGTCCAGTTGATACTGATACACGATGTCCCTGGGGCTGCGGGCCCCGTAACACATGAGGATGCGCGGATAGGACTCCCGGTCCTCGAGCAGGCTGTAGAGCAGCGCCCTGGCCGGAGGGAAGCCGACGCCTCCGATGAGGAGAAGGATGTCCCTGCCCTTGAAAGCGTCAAGGGGGAATCCGTTCCCGTAGGGTCCGCGCAGGCCGACCCGGTCGCCCGCGCTCATGGCGTGAAGCCGAGACGTCATGTATCCCACGTTCTGAATCGTGAACTCCAGCAACTCCGGCCGGTATGCCGGCGAGGAGGGGGCGAACGGCGCCTCCCCCACACCGGGGACCAGAAGTTCCGCGAATTGGCCGCATTGGAAAGAAAACGCCTTTTCGGGCTTCACCTGAAAAGTCTTGATGCCCGGCGTCTCCTGAATCACCTTTTCGATGACCGCGTCCTGGGAGCTGTAGGGATTCTTCCTATTCATGTTCCGGATCCGCGGATTTTGACAATTCGTGCATGGCCTTGCGCATGTCGATCCGGCCCTGGCATCCTTCGATGCATCGGCCGCAGCCCGTACATCCGATCTGGCCGTAATTCTTCTCCAGGTACTGTAGCTTGCAGTAATACCGGTTTCTGAACCGCTGGACAAGCCTCGGTCTGGGCGTCCCCCCGCCCGCAGTGACCGCATACCCGGAGTACAGGCAGGCGTCCCATCCCCGGAGCTTCACACCCTCCTTCCGGGTGACGTCGTCCAGGTAATAGCAATGACAGGTCGGGCAGGCAAAATTGCAGGCGCCGCATTCCACGCAGGTCGAGGCATGGCGGTCCCACACCTCACTTTCCCACTGTCCTTCCAACAACCCGGTCAGGCTTCGTTTCAGATAATACGGGTGGTTTTGCCTGTCCACTTTTCTCAGGACCTCCCGCCTCATCTTCTGGAGGGCCAATTCCTCCTCCTTGACGAGATCCTTGAGCAGCTTGTCGTATCCGTCCAGAAGGTTCCGGCCCTTGAGGCTGCCGACCTCAATAATGAATCCGTCCCAGACCTTTGAAAGATTCAGGTCGAATCCCTTGAGGGGATACGGCTGTCCGCCCACCAGCGTGCAGAAACAGGTCGCCCACGGCTGGCCGCAATCCGAACTCACGATCAGCGTTTTTTCCCTGCGCGACTGGTAAAAGGGGTCGGCATAATCTCCGCCGAAAGCCCGGTCGAGGATGGGGAGCGCCGAGAGGTCGCATGCCTTGACACCGAGCAGCAAAAAAGACTTTCCCGTCTCCGGGAAACCGCCGGACACTTCCTCCAGGGAGGGCAACAGAAACGTCTTGAGCGGCTGCACGGGCCGCGCCTCGTCATAAATTATTTTCTGATAATTATCGGGGGTGATGAATTGGATGTGGTTGTTGCCGGCCTTCTTCAGCGGAGCCAGAACGTGATATTTAAAAAGCCAATCCTTGAGAATCGATTCCCATTGCTCTTTGCCGACATAGTATCTTTCGACAGAAGTCATCATCCGAAACCCGCCTGCGCCGAAGGGTGCTGAACACGAAAGTTCAATTTCCCCCTCCCTTCGGGAGGAGGGCTGATTCCTTCTCCGGTGTCATACCGGTCAGATCGGAAAGAACTCGGTAATCATAGACTATATAAAAAAGATATTCAACTTTGTCAAGCGAAAAATCGCCGGATTCCGTTTTTTGTGAACCAAAACGCAATTGAAGCTCCCCCTCCGCAAGCTGCCGGGGAATCTTCGATCTGCAAGGGAGAAAACATTTATATTCCCCCGCTCACCCCGCGGCAAGCTCAGGGACATGCGCCCGCTGACAGATTCTTTTTGAAAAAAGTCGATAAAAATGGTTGACCGGTTGAAAAAAATGCCCTATCTTTAATCAATCTTAAAAAAAACCTCATTCCGATCGGAGCCACTCAAACAAGGAGGCCGGAATATGGAGAGTTCGGTCAGACAGATCCTGGAGGACAAGGGCGGCAACGCCTGGTCGATCGCGCCGGACGCAGCGGTGCACGATGCGTTGAAGGTGATGGCGGAAAAGGATGTCGGAGCCCTGCTTGTCATGGAAGGAGGCAAGATCGTCGGCGTGTTTTCCGAAAGGGATTTTGCCAGGAAGGTCCTGACACACGGCGTGGACGTCCGCACGACGAAGGTCAGTGAAATGATGAGCCGGACGATCTATGTAATCGATCCCAACAAGACCATGGCCGACTGCATGGCGGTCATGACTCAGAAACGGATACGCCATCTGCCGGTCATCGAAAACGCGAAGCTGATCGGGGTCATCAGCATCGGAGATGTGGTCAACCAGATGATCCGCGACCAGAAGAATGAAATCGATTTCCTGGAGGATTACATCACGGGCGGATACCATTCCTGATCCCGAAGATCCGTCAAGGCCGCGTTGAATGTGACAGCAAACGCTTATCCCGCGGCTTGCCGCGCGGCTTACCCCGGGCCATGACCCGGGGTAAGCGAACCCATCCACACGTCTTCATCCTGACAGATTGAATATTCCCCGGCAGCCCGCTGCCGGAAAGCTTCAATCCTGTTCGTTTCCGGAAAGAAAAGAGAGAATGCCCTCCTCCAGGATCCGGAGGGCTTGCGCGACCTGTTCCGAGAGGGGGCCGCCGAAAGCGAGGGATGCCGGCTGAAGGCCGATGAGATAAACCTTCTTGCCCTTCTCTTCCAGCCATTCCATAAAAAGACCGAGAGGCGGCTGATGGCTGGACAGAGCCGGCGTGAAACGACCGGCTGAACCGGCGTCGAAAAGCCGGATCCCGCCGGGAATCCCTCCGAAATCCGAAGCATCCACAAATAAAACCGTGTTGACCGAGGCATCGTCTGCGGCGGCCAGGACCCAGGCCTCTGGACGCGTTCCGATTTCGGAAAAAACGATGCCCGGAAAGCGGCGCTTCAGAGCTTCCGCCAGCACCAGACCCGCCGCATCATCCCCGCGGTCCGGATTGCCGAGCCCGAAAATGCGGACGGAGCCTGCAGCCATCCCCCGGAAAACAGGGGATAAAATTTTCCGGATTTCTTCCATGCATTAAAACCAACCGGGTGAACGGGATACTGTATCGCAGCCCGCTGCCGGTGAATCTAGACTCTTCAGTGAAAAGGACATTGAGATTTTCCCGCTCATCCCGAGGCATTCAGCGGGGAAAGCGCCTGCCGTCAGATTCCTGAGTGCATTCCCGGCACGATGATCAACCTTCTTCCCCGCTCCCTCTTTCGTCCCCGGAGAGGGTTGGGGTGAGGGTGATTTCTGAAGAAGCCCGGAGTGGGGATCCAAAGCCCATCCGCCCCGCTGGAGCGACATCGCCTGCCGTTCCCTTTCCGCTCATGCCGGCTCTATATCCCCCTGCGCAAGCCTTCGGCACAGGAATTCAAAGGCCTGTTCCAGATTCCGGGCGGCTTCCACTGACAGACCCTCCCCCATTTCCCAGTCGGTACCGCGTATCTCCAGCAAAAAGCAGGCGGGCCTTCGTCCGTACAGGGCTTCGCATAAATGGAGGACATAGCCCGGCGTCACGGAGTGGCCCGTGAATCCGGGCCTGACCTCCGGTTCCACACCGGAAAGCCGGAACGAGTCGATGTCCGACCTGGAGGCATCGACGAAATAGACCTGATCCGCTTCCGCCAGCGCGGCCGCATCCTCGATGTGGAGCTGGTAGTCGCAGTCCGTGCGGATATGGGAAAGCCCCCGGCCGGCCGCCCAGGCTTCCATGCGCTCGGAAAAAACAACCCCGAGGCCGTCGTCTCGGCGCCCGGGGTTGCCGTATCCGTGTATCAGGATTCGAAGCGAATCCGCGTTCATGAGGTTCTGCTGCTCACCAGCCTGTTTTCCGAATCGTACACGCAGATTTCCAGCGGCATGCGGCCGACCGCATGCGTCGCG